>CAZZFH010000038.1:0-11446 GCA_964653295.1 uncultured Candidatus Bathyarchaeia archaeon
CTCGACAATGAGGAACGAAAACTAAGCAACTTCAACAAGAAGCTACTTGATAAACTGTCTCTCTCGAAATCCGAGCATTTCACATTCAAGAACCGCCTAGGACAAGAAGTGGATGGATGGATAATGAAGCCAATGACTTGGAGGAAAAACAAGTCCTACCCGTGTGTACTTGAGATGCACGGTGGACCCAGAGGGGTCTATGGGGAGAGCATATTCTTAGAGTTCCAGCTTCTATGCGCCGAAGGATACGCCGTTATCTACACCAATCCACGAGGCTCGGCTGGCTATGATGAGGAGTATACTCAGGGTGTGATGCGTCACTATGGTGAGGTTGATTACGATGATTTCATGGATTTCACAGACGAAGCCCTGAAGCGTTACCCTTGGATCGATGAGACCAGAATCGGCTTGACTGGAGGTAGCTATGGCGGCTATACCACAAACTGGATCATAGGTCACACAGACAGGTACAAGGCTGCAGTGACATGCAGGAGCATATGCAACTGGGTCAGCAAGTTCGGTGTAAGCGACATCGGTTTCATGCAGCCAGAATCCATCAGCGGCGCCAAAACTTACTGGGGAGAAGAGCTAATTGAGCAGATGAAGCACAGTCCTCTCTATTACGCTGATAAGGTGAAGACCCCCTGCCTCATCATCCATAGCGAGCAGGACTACAGGTGCCCCATGGCTGAGGGAGAGCAATGGTTCACAGCATTGAAACTCAATAATGTGCCTACAGAGCTAATCAGGTTCCCAGACGAGAACCATGAACTCAGCAGGAGCGGTAAACCCAAACATAGAGAAGAGCGCCTTGAACACATCCTCCGATGGTTCAGGGAGTACCTTTAACTGTCTTACCAGTTTTAATCGGCTCAATAGTTCTAGGAACTTCTCTGGTGCCTCTTTTTGAATGTTTTTCTAGTCAGAAAAAAGCAGTCAAAGCATTTTCAAAAAAATAAACAAAAAAACTCATACCTTTTATCGCGGCATTTCCATGCCCTAGTATGTCTGTTTCTTTTCCCTGTAAGCAATGCGCCAAATGCTGTAGCATGCTTGAGATGGAAGATTTGATAGGCATATCATTATTCCCATGGGAAAAACACCTTTTCCCAGAAACAGATATAATCCCCAGCCTTGGACTTGGAGAACATCCAGACGACCCAAAATTCAAGATAATATTATACACCTACAACGCCTCTGGATGCCTACATTTAGCAGAAAAACACTGCACCATCCACGACCAGAGACCCCTCGTATGCAGAAGCTACCCCTTCAGAGTAAAAAGACAAGGCGACAAGACTATCTATATAACAGCCCCAGAATGCACAGCAGTCCAAGACTGGCCAGCGAAGAAGACCATCGAGCAACGCTACATAGAGATGGACGCAGCCGAACTCATAGGAGACCACCTCAGCAGATTCTACAAGGCACCAGAGCCAAGATGGCGATATAACCAAGATGAGGGCTGGAAGTTTATAGGAAGAAATAAGACCATCGATTGAATCAACCATAGTAGCCCGTAGACACTCGACGCGGCCACGAAGACGGACTTCGATGAGATGTTTACAAGCGATGAATCGGGGTTACCCACTAGTGGTACATACGGGCGAGGGCTGAGACCCACTATACTGCAATTTGAGAGAGATCAGCCGAGTACGGCGGACGCCGAGTCGATGAGGCTGGAAGTTTGTTGCGGGAAACAGGATCACCTCAGCCCTCAACCTAATACATGGGGAGGGGGGGTAGCAGTTAGCGCCTTAAACCAGACTTATTTTTGTTTAAACAGCCCCAGAATAGCTTCGTTCTGATGAAATCATATACAAAAATGCACTCTATAACCGGCAATCATGTACCAATTCAGGTTATTCTGGGGGAGACAGGTGTCCCTGCCCTATAGCCTTAAAAATAATGCGTCGAATTAACAGAGTTAGCGAATCAAAATGGATACAGAAACCCGCTTCAAACTAGTCTCACAGAACCTACAAGAGGTCATCACAAGAGATGAACTCAGAACCCTACTTGAAACAAATGATCACCCACGAGGATACGTAGGCTTCGAGCCCAGCGGAATAATGCACGCAGGCACCGGACTCATCGTAGGTAAAAAGATGAGTGACTTTGTTGACGCAGGGTTTCACTTCATAATCTACCTAGCTGAGTGGCATGGCTGGATTAATAACAAGATGGGCGGCGTGATGGAGAACCTCGCAACCACAGCAGAGTACTTCAAGGACTGCTTCACAGCCCTCGGATTACCTGAAGGAAAAGTAGAGTATCTTTGGGCAAGCGATATCGTTGATACCAAGGACTACTGGGAAAAAGTAATCCGAATAATGAAATCAACAAGCCTCAGGAGAACCCTAAGAGCCATGCCCATCATGGGAAGAAGCGCAGACAGCACAAACGTCGAGACCGCCTACGCCCTATATCCCGCAATGCAGACAGCCGACATATTCCAGATGGACCTCGACGCCGCATGCGCAGGAATGGATCAAAGAAAAGTCCACATGCTTGCACGTGAGGTCGCCCCAAAAGTAGGCGCAAAGGTACCAGTATGCCTCCACAATCCACTATTACCGGGTCTGCAGATCACTGACCTCAATGGAAGTTTTGATGAAGACGAGAGCATAAACAAGTCCATCAAGCACAAGATGAGCAAGAGCGTAGCAAAAGGCGCCATATGGCTCAATGACTCACCAAAAGAGGTCAAGGCGAAATACCATGAAGCTTATTGTCCAGAAAAGGTTGTCGATGGTAACCCGGTCCTAGACCATGCACGCATGCTAGTATTTCCTCACATGGGAAAACTGGAGATAGAGCGTCCAAGTAAATTTGGAGGAGACATCGTATTCCAAAGCTTTGAGGAACTCGCAAATACATACAGCAAGGGAGAGTTGCATCCCCTCGATCTGAAAAACGGTGTAGCTGCAGCAGTCACAGAGCTACTAGGCCCTGTCGCCAAATACTTTGAGAAAAAACCAGAAAACCTTGAAGCCGTGAGGAAACTCACAGTAACAAGATAGATTAGAGTAGTTTTAGGGCGAGGTCCCCTAGCCTACTGCTATAACCCCACTCATTATCATACCACGCGAGAACCTTGGTCATATCACCCATTACCCGGGTCTCTAGGCTATCAAACACCGCGCTGTATGAACTGTGAATATAATCCGTAGACACCAATGGCTCATCACTGTATCCCAGTATCTCCTTCATAGACACCTCAGATGCAGCCCTGAAAGCAGCGTTAATTTCATCGACACTGGTCTCCCTCTCCAGATTCACCACGAGATCAATCAAGCTAACATCAGGCACAGGAACACGGAAAGCCATAGCATCCAGTTTCCCCGCCAGTTCAGGCATGACCTCAGAAATAGCCTTAGCTGAGCCTGTGCTCGTTGGAATAATATTAACCGCAGCGGCTCTAGCTCTTCTCAAATCCTTATGTGTTCTATCCAGTATCATCTGAGTGCTTGTGTAACCATGAATGGTTGACATGAAGCCTTTCTTTATACCAAATTCATCGTTCAGTACTTTTGCCACGGGAGCAAGACAATTGGTAGTACAAGATGCATTACTAATAATATGATGCTTATCTGGATCATACAGGTGATCATTTACCCCAATAACAAACGTAGCATCAGGATCCTTAGCAGGGGCACTGATGATTACCTTCTTAGCCCCGGCTTTAAGATGCTTACTCGCTCCCTCTCTATCTTTAAACTTGTCACTCGCCTCGATGACAACATCAACCTCAAGCTCCTTCCATGGGAGCTTCTCTGCATCCGACTCGTAGAGAACTTTAATCTCGTGCCCATCCACAGTAAGACTATCTTTACCTATCTCAACATCAAATGGGAAGCGACCATGAACACTATCATATTTCAAAAGATGCCCCAGTTTCTCAGGATCACCCCTGTTCACAGCAACGAACTCTATATCGAGCCCTCTCTCGAAGGCAGCTCTTAAAACTAAACGGCCTATTCGGCCAAAACCATTTACTGCTACACGTATTCCCAAGTGTATGCCTCTCATTTCTACGACGCCTCACACACTTAAATCTAGTCTTGTTCGGGAACCTTTTTATTCCCCTAAACATCTACTGCACCTGCGTCAGTAGACGTATCATCACTCTCACTAGTAGGGGAACCCCGGATGAATGCGGTTCTCCTGCAATCATATAGAAAAGGATTAACGGGATTCGATAAAGATACGCCCCGGGCAGGTCCAATCGATTCTAGGACCCCTGCGGTAAGGGTGATACAGATAACAGAGATGATCACAAGTGAAAGACACAGAAAAATTCGCAGGCGCAAAATACGTTATAAAAGCTAACTTCACCATTGATGGCGTTGTTGAGAAACACGATGTGATCGGGGCAATCTTCGGGCAGACCGAGGGGCTTTTCCCAAAAGAGTTTGAGCTACGTGAGCTCCAGAAATCAGGCAAGATCGGCAGAATTGATATTGACCTCAAATCATCAAAGGATATGACGAGGGGTGTAATCATCGCCCCGAGCAGCCTTGATAGAGCCGAGACCGCGCTTATCGCGGCAGCTATGGAGACAGTAGACAGGGTAGGCCCATGTGAGTCCAAGATAAACGTTGAGAACATTACCGACGTCCGCGTCGAGAAGCGTCAACAGATCGTTGAGCGTGCAAAAGAGTTGATGCGAGACTGGGTAGTAAAGGATGGCCACGAGATCGAGAAACTACTGGACGAGGTCCAGAAGGAAGACAAGAAGATCAAGGCAGTCCACTATGGCAGAGAAAGGTTAACAGCCAGCCCCGATATCAGCAGGAGCGATGAGATTATAGTCGTCGAGGGAAGAGCAGACGTAAACAACCTCATAAAGAGCGGAATAACAGGCGTCATCGCCATGGAAGGCGTCAAGGTACCTAGCACCATCAGGAACCTAGCCAAGAAGAAGAATATAATAGCCTTCTTGGACGGTGACAGAGGCGGAGACCTAATCCTACAAGAACTAATGCAGGTAGCCCCACCAACCTATATTGCACGGGCACCAAGAGGCAAAGAGGTCGAAGAACTCACCCCAGAGGAGATCATGGAGGCTCTCGAGAATAAGGAACCTATTGAAGCAGAGGAGAAGGTATCAAGCGAGATACTGGACCTAACAAAGGAACTCAAAGGGACCCTTGAGGCAGTGCTCATCAAAGGGGATGGCAAACGTGATGCCCGTATCCCAGTCAGTGAGCTCGTTGAGAAGCTGAAGGAATCCGAGGACGTGAAGACCGTTATTTTTGATGGAATAGTAACTGGTCGCCTGATTGATACAGCCCGCGAGAAAAACATCGCAACCATAATTGGTGAAAGAGTCGCTGAAGGTGTACGCATCCCACGTGGAGTCGAGGTACGCAGCTTTAGCGATATTAACTAATTTTTTTTATCCTTTTTTTCTTAATCTTCTACGAATAGCAGAGTCATTTCTAGCCAGCTCATTGAATATAGCTCCGAATGATTCATCTGGAGATAAATCCCGTTTTATATAGACCCCGGTGCGTCCTACTTTTTCTCTCCTCTCAAGAGTCCGCTGCCGCTGATAGACTATTCTTGTATCAACTCCCAGCTTCTTTGCCACTATTCCCTCAATTCCTCTGATGGGTGTCTCGTTGTGCCCTTGATCATTCGGCTCGATGAGTATAAGCTCCTTATTTACCCCCGGTACTCGTGCTTTTTTTTCTAGCTGATCGTGGTTGATTCTTCCAGCGAATCCAGTAAAATCCTCCTCGGATGGACGAAGGGGCACCAATGGAAAACTATAGCTCTTGAGATCATCCAGATAGATGTATGCCTTGGCTGCGTAACTGGGGGTCGCTTGCACTATCTCCCTCCTATTCCATTTGATACCATGCGATTCCAGTGTAGCCTCAATAATCGTATGGGAAGGCGGGGTAGGCAGATACACATCAATATCACTGGTCTCCGATATGTCTCCCCGGGCGATGCTCCCATAAACGATGCAATAGACGTGTGCATCAACCAAGGGTTCCATCATCATAGCTGTCTCTGATCTGAGCTTTTCCAGGGTCTTCCAGTGCTTCTCTGAGTAATCTACCTGAATGCCTTGCATATTCACAGGTTCATTTTCGGTCTCCTTATATTTTGAGGTTCCCACCTAGTGTGAACAATGTCACAAGAAACCAACACTTTGGGGTTGATCCTTATCGCTTGGACCGCCTTCTACTTCTTAGCCAAACAGATTAAACTGGAAGAGAAAGGCTGGGAACTAGCGCCATTATACGCCTTGTACAAGTCCACTCGCCTCAACAACCTAATCATACGCCTAGCCAATCTCAGCCCAGTAGGTTGGAAAACCCTAGGAAACATTGGTATAGCCGCAAGTGTGGGTCAGGCTGGTTTCATCTCATTCATTCTACTGAAAAATATCTGGAGCTTCATCTTTGTACCAGAGCAAGCCTCACCTGTTCAACCATTGATACCCGGCGTCACGATAAGCGTAAACAGCCTTCCATGGTTCCTATTAGCAGCAGGTATCATCATTTTAGCCCATGAATTGGGGCATGGTGTAATGTGTATCACTGAGGGCGTTAGGGTAAAATCCGCTGCTGTTATGTTCGCTGTTATTACTTTTGGTGGAGCTGTAGAGCCTGAGGAAGAGGATATTCAGGCTGCTAGCATCTGGTCCAAGATGCGGATATATGCTATAGGTAGCTTGGTCAATCTCATCATGGGGTTGCTCACCATCCCGGTTTTCATCGCCTTTGGGCGTAGTATGCCATCATTCATGGTAGTTTTCTTCAACTGGATCTACTTCGTCTCTATCAACTTGGCTATGATGAACATGCTCCCAATAGGACCACTCGATGGGGGTCAGATGTGGAGAGACTTCACTCAAAGGTTCAACAATGGAGCAACACTGAGGAAAGGAGCAACATATGGTTTCATCAGCTTGATACTCTTGAATATCATTCTGAGTATAGCCAAATTCGGGTTAGTACCTATCTAAATAGAAAAAATTAACCTGAGATAACCGTTTTCTGTTTCTCTTCAGGCTTCTTCATTTTGCTCGGTTCAGGTACCCCAAGCAGCGTTATTACGAAACATAGTATAGCTGTGATGGCTCCAATGATGAAGATGGTTTGGAAGCTGAAAGCATCCTTTATCCATCCCCCCACGAGCGCCCCCATGGTACTGCTCTCATCGACTATTGTCATATAGAGCCCCATCCCAAAGCCACGTATCTCTGGTCTCATCAAGTCCGCCGCATAGGTTCTCGTTGTAGTCATGAGGATCGCGTTACTGATTGATTCAAGCGCCCTTATCATGAGCACAGAGTTATAGGATGATACATTCCTGTACCCGATCATAGTGGCTGCGAGCAGTAACATACCGAATAGGAAGGTGGGTTTTCGCCCCCACTTATCCAGTACATATCCTGTTATCGGCGCGAATATCAACGTCATCATCGCCCTGACCGCAAAGAGATAGCTCATACTACTGAGATCGATATTCAACTCCTTCAAGTATAGACTGAAGAAGGGGTTCACCATAGTGTTTCCAGTCCTATAGATTAATACGGCTACGAAGAATATGGCGACATATTTTCCCAGACTCTTTATATCTGAGCCTATGGTCTTGAGATTAATCCCATGTTTTGACCGTGTCTTTTGAAGCTCAGTGACGTGATCAGGCCTCGTCTCCTTAACCAGTAAAAATATCATTACTGCACTAACTGACACAAAAGCTCCACAAGCCAAGAAATAAACGGTATAACTTGTTGACTCCAAGAATAAACCAGCCAATAGGGGACCCACAAACTGCCCAACCCCATTAGACATCGTGTACAGGCTCATGGCTTTACCCCGCTGCTTAGGCGGGAAGATATCCGCTACCATTGTCGTGATGGCTACTGGTGTCATAAAGAATGCGAATCCCTCGAGGAACCTCAACACCGCGAATGTTGTGAAGCTCTTTTCCATGAATGCGAACAGGAAGAATACAACAGCATACATTGCTACTCCTGCGAAGAGTATGGGCTTCCTGCCATGGCTGTCACTGTATTTTCCAGCGATTATGCTGCTAATGATACCTGCGAAGGTACCTATGGAGATGAGGAGCCCGATTCTGGTGCCGGACATCCCGTATTCCTCGAAGAACAATGGGAAAACCATGTAGATGGTGCTGGTGGTTACAAACATGCTCACCATCGAGAGTACGATAAGGTAATAGTTCCGCTTCTGAGCCTGTGTTGGCTCAATTGTCTCGCTCGTTTATTTTTCCTCCGTTGAAACGCATCATCGGGTACATGATCCGATATAAACATTCTTTCGCACAACGTTTTTACCCGAGACCTACAAGCTATAGTTGCAGCGTTAGGTAGGACCGGGGAGCTAGCCCTGCCCCACACCTCAAACGGGACACATGGAGGGGTCAGTAACCTACGATGGGAATGGAAGCGGGCTTCGAAGGACTCTGCGCTCTTCGTCGATGTCCTGCCCAGGGGGGTCGGCGGTTGATCCGTGTACACCTGTAGGGGTGCAACAGGATATTCAAGGGGTGAACCTGGCCAGGCCCGGGAGGGAGCAACCTAAGCTCTAACGTTTGACGCTCCCTGGATCTCGGGACGGAGAAGGGTGCTTTGACACCTCGCGGCTTTAATCCGTGAACGGAGTGGGGGCTAGCGCTGCACCTCTATTATTCTTCCTGCTTCTAGTGTGAGGGTGTTCTGGAATTCCATTGTTAGGGCTTCTATGTGGCTGATGACTATTATCTGGTCGAAGTGGCGTGATAGATCTTCTCTGAGTAGCTGCATGAATCCATTGCGGCGTTGTACATCAAAGCCGCTTAGGGGCTCGTCTAGGAATATGAAGCCTGGTCTGGCGCCCCTGCTGCTGGGTATGGTGCTTATGGCGAATGCTAGTCTTAGTGCTAGACTGAATTGGTCCTGTGTTGCTCCGCTGAAGACTCCTTTTCCTCTCCATGTCTTGGCTTCCCTGTCATAGACTTCTATGCGGTAGTTTGTCTCGTCGATCCTAGCCATATTGTATCTGTTGTCTGTGAGGGTGGGGAGGAACTGCATCATGTTTTTCTCGACATTCTGTTTAACGCCTCCCATGATACTTTCTCTTGTGGTGTCGAGTAGTAGGGTGGCTCTTCTCATGGCTTCTAGCCTGAATTCTTCTCGTTCAGAGTCCTCGACTAGGGTTGGATATTGTGTTTTGAGTTTCTCTGTTTTCTCGATGATCTGGTTTGATTCAGTTATGTCGTAGTTTCTTTCTTTCTCCTCGTTTTCCAGTGAGGCTGATTTTCTAAGATTGGTGTCACGTTCCTTGTTTAGCGTGGGTTCATCTCCCAGATTGATATCGTGTTTCTCAAGGTCCTTGATCTGTTTCTCTTCCTGTTGGATTGTGGCTGTGATGAGGTTGATCTCATTGCTGGTCTCATTGATGTTTTCTTGTACCTGTGGGCGTCTCTCTAGGGCTTCTTGGTAATCTTTTTTCTTGGTATTATACTGTGTAAGGGTATTGTTAGCCTCTGTATGCTGTTTTCTTATCTCCGCCTCTTCTTCTCTTGTTATGCCTGTCTCTTGCTCTATTCCCTCGATCCTTTCCCTGAGGCTCGTTGCTTCCTTTGACTGTGTCTCTTTCTCACTTTGAATCAGGTCTAATGATTTTTTCACTGATTCTAGGCTTTCCGATTTCCGTTGAATATTCTCTTTTTCTGTGGTGAGCCTCGTGAGTTTCTCGGTGTCTTCTTGGATTTGATCTCGTAAGGTGCCCAGTGTCTCAGACTCAGTGAGATTAACTACTGTCTTGTATTCCCTTGGCTCGTCTGGGAGCTGGTTTAACGCCTGTATTATCTGCTCTTGGAGATGTGAATGCTCCAACTTTTTTTCCTCAATCTCAGAGACCAGTCTCTCCTTGTTTTCGTAGTGGTCTCGTATTCTGGCTCTTTCCCCAAGCACATCCTCTTTTTTGTCTCTGATTTGGCTGAGTTCTTCGTCTAAGCTTCCCGGGTTATTGGTTACAAACAGGTATCCTCCAGCAACGAGGATGGCTACCCCGAAGGCTGCAACGATGTAATTGGTGTAAAAGATCATTAACAATGCTACTACAAGTCCGCTGAAGATACCTGCTGTGCCGAATATTCTCATATTCTGGGCTTTTTTTTGCTTGTTTTTGGCGGCTGTTTCCTGTTCCTCGAGTCTTTGGATCATTTCTTCGCTTTCAGTTGACTCTCCGAGACGCTCTTGGATGGTCTCCAGTTCTTTTTCTAATCTTGTTGCATCATTGTTTGACGCGTTCAGCTTGTTGAATAGCCCGGTTATCTCATCGAGTCTCTTGGAGGCGGCTTTAACAGGAGAATATCTCTGTATCTGGGTTTCCAGTTCTTGGGTTCTCTCTTTTGCCTCGGCTGCCTCATTGTATTCTTGCATGGTCTTGGATAATCGGACCTCGATGGTCTCGAGTCCAGACTCAATTCCCCTTAGACTCTCATATGACTCACTTAGTCCTTGAAGAGTCTCTATCTGTTTCTCTAGCTCTGTGAGGGCTCTTTCTGCTTCTGGTAGTTTTTCCTCAATACTCTGGAGTTCTTTTTCTGCCTTATCTATCTCTTCCAGTGTCTCTTTTTGGAGCCTGAGACTCTCCTTTTTGCCTTTTAGCTCTGTCTGTTGTTCATTGATCTTTGTAATGTGAGTTCTCATCTGCTGGATAATCTCAAGCTGCTCCCTCAGCTTCCCTAGCTTTTCCTCTACATCCTTCTTCTCAATGGCTATGTCTGCTAGGCGTTTCTCTGCGGCTTCTTTTCGGGTTTCGGCTGCTTCATATTCCTGTTTGGCTTGCTCAGCCTTCTGTAGCTCCATCAGGGTGTTATCATGGATCTTATCGAGGTCCCTGCACTCTTTCTTCAACTCGTCTCGTGCATCGATGAAGGCTTCAAGGTTCAGTAAGCTGCTCATGGCTTTGATGCGTTCCTGTTTGTTCGCATCCTCTAGTTTCCCTAGTTCCTTCTGCTCCACTAGGCAACTGTTTAGAAGCGCTTCGCTGTCGATTCCGTGGAGTATTTCCTCAAGTTGTCTGTTGACGTTTCTGGCTCCTGTTGTGACTCTGCTTAGGTTTTCTTTCTGTCCTCGTTTGTTGAGGAGGTGTATGTTGGTCTTTTTTCTGTTTAATTCTCTTCTTACTTGATACTCTTCATCGTCTATGCTGAATTCCAGCTCTACGATTGCTTGCTCTCTTCCATAACAGATTATGTCCTCGTTTCCAGCGTTCTTACTGGGTCTCAAAGGCATACCATAAAGAGCATAGTGAATTGCCTCCATCAGAGTACTCTTTCCGCTCTCGTTCCTGCCATGTATCAGCAGTCTGCCATCTGGGAACTCTAGTTTTTCCTCTATATTGAGTCGTTTGAAGCCGCTGGCCCGGAGTGAGATTAGCTTGAACATTACTTGTCTCGCTCCTTGAGG
>CAZZFH010000039.1:0-11235 GCA_964653295.1 uncultured Candidatus Bathyarchaeia archaeon
CATTGAGGTAGAGAACAGAATGAATGCGATGGTCTCACATGTAGGCATCAAGCCAAGTATGAACTCGTTTGCACCCTTGATCTCTGCAGCATATAGAAACGCAAAATTCTCCAATATACTCCATACCATTGCCCCGAGTGCGCCTACGATGATCATGACCTTGAGTTTTTTTCCACCAGTCTCTAGAACATCCTTGAAGTCTGAGAGAAAACCCGTACTACTGGTTGTTCTAATAGCGGGTGCCACATCGTAGACTTTGAGATAGACTATGCTGTAGGTTATGATGAGCCCAATGAACCTGATGTAGAAGAGGGGTCTTATCCCATCTACTGTTAAGCCACCGAGTCTGTCAACCATCAATGCGGCTAATACTGGGCTGATTAAGCCAAGTATCTGGGCTATCCACATCCTTAACCCCATGCCTGTTGCTCTATCCTCATCCTTCAGCCCATTTGTGATGATGACTTGCTGGCTCCTGAACATCAAAGCCATGGTTAATGGGTTGATGGCCATGGCGATGAAGATCCATCTCCAGTCCTGCGCAAAGGCATACATCCCAATCATAACGATGTTGAGGAGCATGCCGACGCCGAGAACGTGTCTGAGATTGTACTTGTCGGTGATGTATCCCACTGGCATGCTCACCAGCATGCTGATGAAAGCGCTGAAGCTGCTGATCATGCCTATCATTATGTTGTCTGCTCCCAGCGCCTTGGTGTAGATGCTGGTATACTGGCCTGTCATGTTGAATAGGAAGTGAGCTCCAGCGGTTCTGACAATCATCATCCGGTAGTTGTGACTCTGGCGGTCAAGAAATTCGCGGATGTTTGTCAATGCCTTTCTTATTACCAGCAGTATTCACCTAAGCCCAGATGGAATACTGGTTAAATTACAATATTCTATATAGGGTTACCTCAAAACGGGGATGCAGTTTTATTCAGTAAACCAGATCATCCCATCATGGTAAGAGTAAAAGCAACTGTAATCAGTCAAGAAGGACACTGCGCAGCAGGACACAATGTTGGTGACGAGATAATCTTTGACTGGGACACCCATGAGATAGAGGGAAGGCTATGCCTCCACGCACTCTACAGCGTTATGCCCAAGGTATACGGGATGGCTATGGGTGGAAAGGTAGCGTTCGCTGAGGCAGAGGATGGGACACTTGTTGCCCGTCACGCATGCCCCGATGGGTACAATCCATTGATTCTAGAGCTTAGGATTATCGACTAGCCCAGCTGCTTCTCTGGCATTATCCTTGATGAGGAACCAGAGGAGAAAAACATCAAAGACAGCCAAGACTAGGTTTACCAGCAACGGAGCGGTGTACCCATATCTGTCATAGATTAATCCACCAATAAATGGACCCGGTAAAGCAACCAGCCCCCTGAATGTACTGTACCCACCTATGGATTTTGCTCTCTCAGCTGGGTCCACGTTCTTGGCTACCCACGCCTGTTCCGCTGGTGCCCACAAGGCTGCTCCTATCCCCATCATTATGTTGGCGATTATTGCCACCAGGTAGGTGGGTCTCAGCATGATTGCTAGAAGTATGAAGCTTGATATTATCTGGCTAAGCGTCAAGAACTTACGGTAACCGAATCGGTCTACCTGTTTCCCCAGTACTATCTGACCCAGCGCCATTGTGCCTATCTGGAAAGCGTATGTCACCCCAATCATGGCTGTGGTGAAGCCTGCCTCGGTGAGCAAACCGTTGATGAGTCTCCACCCTACGCTGAATGCGAATAGGTCGACACTCATGGCGATGTAGTAGCCCCACATGTATCTTGGTGGTCTAAATGTGTCAAGTAGGCTTGTGAATGCCTTCTTTATCCCGAATTCTCTCACGCCAGCTGGGTTGTGGGTCTCCTCGATCTTGAATAACGTGACAATCAATGACAAGACGCTTGCTGCAACGAATAGGGAATAGACTGTTCTGTAGCCTATATTGTCTGCTAACCATCCTGCGGCGACAGTACCCAGTAACCCTGTTGCCATATAGACGCTGCCAAGTATGCTGAAGACCCATCCTATCTGCTCTGGTTTGGATGACTCAGCTACGACGCTGTGCCATATGGGTATCAACGCGAAGCTGAACCCAACAAGCGCCATACCAATAGCTAGGTAGAGCCATGACTCCGCAAACAAGAAGAATAACCCAGCCACAACCACAAGGACATCACGTATAATGAGGAATGGTTTTCGCCCATAGACATCGCTAGCTGCACCGAGAATAGGCTGAATTATGATCTTAGCTAGGTCCATGAGGCTCTCAAGGGCGCCAATGTCCTTCATGGGTATGCCTAGGCTGAGTGCAAAGGGCTGCCAAACGACCTGCCTGATGTTATCGCGTATGCCGCGGAGAGCCGTCGCTAGGGAGAGGTAGAATATCTGCTTTTCTTTGCGTATTCTCTCTAGGATGTTCATGGCTCATCGGTGTCGGTGTAAACGATGGTCTCTCTTTTAACTATAACTGAAAAACAAGTAGGGAAGGCGAGGTTGGATATTTCACCTTTGGTAGATGATATAAGCCATAAGGCTGTTTTTTTGGGGATTATTATGGCAACTGATGCAGATATAGCTGAATTCGCTGATCTCTGGGCAC
This sequence comes from uncultured Candidatus Bathyarchaeia archaeon, assembly GCA_964653295.1. GTDB lineage: Archaea > Thermoproteota > Bathyarchaeia > TCS64 > TCS64 > RBG-16-57-9. The sequence goes on from CAZZFH010000039.1 coordinate 2,606, forward strand.
TCATGTATTGTACCATGGCCCGGGAGATGGTGGACAGCTTCGGTGAGGAAGGAAAAAAAGCCCTCATAAGGGCAGTCCAGAACTATGGTAAGGTCAGGGGCGAGCGCCTCAGAAAAAGACACCAAGAACAAGGTCTACCCATAAACATGAGGAGCCTCTTCGAGCACTACGACCTACCAGGGCATCCAGAGACCGAGAAGACACGGACCAAGTTCACAGATAATTTCTTGGAGAGTTATACATACCTGTGTACCCATGAGCGGCTATGGAGAGCCCATGACTGTAACGATGTTGGATTACTCTATTGTCAATACTTCCATCACGCCTTCTGGCAGACATACAGACCCGATATTGATGTCCAGATACCAGAAATATTGACCAAAGACGACCCCCACTGCTTGTTCCTTGTCTCCCAGCCCAAAGATGAGTAACTACTCATCCATTTCTTTTATATCCATATACCTGTTTCTTTACCTGACTTATCTTGTCGGATGCGGAGAAGGTCAGGGAGCTCGTCGAGCGGATACATAGGCTTGCCGTTAAGGGTCAGGAGGTAGATGCTCGGATGAAAAAACTTGAGAATCTTCTCGCTAGAAAGATCGAACAAGCTCCTTGATAATGTCTTTATTTATGGCTGCTCAATTGAGCATATGAAGCTTGAGCCCGGTGACAGGAGAAGAATCTACGAATATATGAGGTCTGATGGCTATTCGAGGCTCACCATCAAGATATTACTGGAGTATATCCCGGATGGAATGGACCGACTCACTGTAATACTCGGAAAGGGCAGCGACTATGACTACAAGCTTATAGAAGATAAAGAATTCAGAGAATCAGAGCTAGAGAAAATCCTAGCACTCTCAAAACAGGCCTAGAGACTTGAAACCGCCATTATCTTACTTCGTATCTCAACGGCTCGTGTCTCGAATATTCTGCCGAACTCTGTTGCCTCTGGTCGACTGATAGGCTTACCATCGTTTGCCTTGTACTCCAGCCACGCATTGTATGTCCGGGTGTATATCCTGCCAAACATGGCGCTGGGAACACTATCGATTAATCCCCTGTTCTTAAAATTCATAAATATCCTGTAATTGCTCTCGAGTTTATCTTCGCTCAATTCATCGTCAATAACTTTCTCTAATATTCCGCGTAGGGCTGGCTCCAAGTTAACTCACACAATACACAGGCTACGGGTTTAAAACCGTTATTTTTCCACGGAACCCATTTATGGTATTCATACCCCTCATTGGTGTCTACATGCCAACAATGAAGCCCATCGTAGAATCCAAAGGAGTAAAACTGTATTGCCCAATGGATGGAAGGTATGCTTTCTTCAACAGTCCTTTCCCTGCTCATAAGGCGAACACGGGGGTTGATATCTACCCGGGTGATGGGTTTGGGGGAGTGGCGCCTTCCCCAGTTGATGGGGAGGTAATGCTCGTTAGACGAGTTAAGGCGCCTGATGGGCATGGGTTTACGGCTGCGGATCATGATACTGTTGTTGTGTTGAAGAACAAGGATAACCCTGAGACTGTCACAAAGATGCTTCACATTGATCCACTGGTTGAGGTAGGTGATACAGTCGGGGTCGGTGACCCAATTGGACTCACTCTTCGATCAGGCTACTATGGCTGGGGGACATCGCCCCATATTCACACCGAGATAAGAGACCCACGCGATCCCATCAGGGCACGAGGAGGGTATACTCTGGACCTAGTCGAGGTTCCTGAGGGGGACCCAGTTGATGAGATCGCTGGGACTGTGGTCCATCTTCAACCAGAGTTTGCTTTAATCGAGCTAGACTCTCTTGGATCTGGGTTGGTTGGGACCGTGAATGGAGAACCAGCGACCCTAGACGGGGGTATACCTTACTATGACTGGCTTGGAGCTCATCTTTTAGATCCACCGGATTCAGGTACAATCGAGTTACTCGGAGAACCAATCGCAGACATAACCCAGAGATTCAAGAACTCTTGCAAGGCAAACTGCCGTGAATACAGTTTCACGTTAAAGAATCAGAGGATACTCGGCTTATCGCTTAACCTATGGGTACTCCAAAAACCTGTTATCAAGGCGATTCCTTTGAAGAAAAACGGGTTGAACGTGGAAACTGGGGAATGGCTAGAGATTGAGCTTAAGGTCTCTTGATGGACCATTCAGGGTACTTCATCTCATCAAAGTCCTTCATGAAGCTGCACATCCAGTCAACCACCTTATCCATAAGCGCCTCAGCGAACTCTGGTGTGACCTCAGAGTAATCATAGACACTAGGGTAGTCATCTGGGTGGGCTTCTGTCATGGAGCCAACGTCGGTAACATCGGCTGACTGCAATGGTATCCTGACCACGCCGTTCTTGTATCTGGCTAGTCCGGCTCTTGTGAACTGGATATCAGGGTCCAGTTGCTTTGTCTCCATACAGCTAGCCAGCTCCATACGAACCGCTTCTGGTCGGGATGCAAGGGTGAATGAGGTCTCGGCGTAACCCGCATGCTGTTCTGCGGTGTGTCCCAGCACTTTCTCATTATGCAGTATATCCCACCAAGTGCAGATGGCGCAGAGCATACCAAAATCATCTCGTGCCCGTTTCGCCGCGAGGGTCAACCCAGTATTATTGCCCCCATGCCCATTCATGAAAACAACACGTTTCACCCCATATCTAGCGAGGCTCTCAAGGACCTCATAGACCACCTGCGTGTAGGTCTCTGTTGATAATGTTAGGGTCCCTGTGAACTCCTTATGATGCCCTGAGACACCATAACACAGTGTAGGCAGAACCAAGGCACCGCATCTATCACCAACCCTGTGGGCTATCGCGTCTGCCTGAATATAATCGGCTCCCACCCCTAGATGGTGCCCATGCTGTTCGACGCTCCCCACTGGGAATAGGACTGTCTTGGTGGTCTTGAGGCGTTCCTCTAGCTCTGGCCATGTTTGATAAGCGTATATTGTCATAGATTATGAGCTGCGTTTTGGGTATGAAACATCTTCTATACCATTAGTTTTAATCATGCCTTGCTTATACTTCAATTAGTGAAAAGGTTTGAATTCAATAGTATACCTCGGGATAGGCGTAATCCTCGCCATTGGCTATGGGTTCGTCAATATCTATAATGACTTTAAAAAATATAGAAACGCCGCGGAGGCAACCATGGGGCAGATCAAGGTCGCTATGAAGAAACGTCTGGACATGATTGAACAACTCCTTGGAGCAGTCAAAGGCTATGTTAAACATGAGCGTACAATATTCGAGAACATAGCAAAGCTCAGGCAGGGGATCGATACGGCTGACCCAGGGAAACTTGGGGGAATAGAGCAAGAGAGCAGGACCATAACGGGCAGCCTTCTTGCGGTAGCTGAGGCTTATCCTGACCTCAAGGCTTCTGAGAGCACCCAGAAGCTCATGGAGGCTGTGATTGATGTTGAGGACGAGATAGCTAGGCACAGGTACACGTTCAACAACATCGTCCAGCAGTACAATACAATGCAGGAAACTATACCGAGCAGTCTATTAGCGGGATATGCTGGCGCTAGCAAGATGGGGTACCTTGAGTTTGAGGAAAAAATAGAGAGCCCTCCAGATATATCGGTGAATTAGTTGAGCGAAAGAAGACAGATACTGATACTGGTCGCCATTACGGTGATAATCGCCATAGCTGGACCCCAGCTAGGAACAATTTTCGGGGGAGCAGAAGGAGAAGCGGTTGTAACACAGTATACAGCTGTCTTCCACGCTGATGGCAGGCTTGAAGAGACATTCACATATAAGATCAATGCGGAGGGCAAGCAGTTCCTTTTCAGGTATTGGGAGGCGCCTCTCTCTGTCCTGGAGTTGGATTATCCTCATATCGAGTTACTGGATATTGAGGTACCCTCTGGGACATACTGGTATCTAATGGATTATAGCGGTAAACTTTACACAAGTGACACAATAGATAGTTCCAGTGTTGGAGCCATCAGGTCCCTTGCTTACTGGAACGAGGCGGGGGCATTCAACCCAAATGGATATGAGCCCGGCGAGTACACTGTGCGAATCCTGTATCAAGTACGTCCACCAATTGAGTATGATAGCGAGTACAGTCACCTCAACCTGAAGCTGGCAAGCGAACACATCACATACCAGAACGTGAGGGTGGAGATAGAGAACCCAGGATACATCGAGGAATTGTATCCGCATCCACCAAATCTCAGGGAATCCACGGATAGAAACTTGTTAGTGTACACTGGACGCTCTGGGGAGGATGAGTTGCTGGAGTTTGAGTTCCTAATGACTCTGGATGCGTTGGAGCAACTGGAGGGTTTCCCTCGTCAAGAAGAAAACATCAAGACACAGACAATCAACGCCAACAATCGATATAACTTCGAGTATCAAGTAGCCAACAGCTTCCTCTGGGTCAACCAGATAGCCACCTTCCTACTTCCCGTTGGATTATACCTTTATTGGCAGAGGGTAGGCAAGGAAAAGGAATATGTTGTACCCCCGTTCCTCAGCGTCATACCAAACAAGCTCAGGAAGCCTTGGATAGTGAACCTCGTCTTCAAGCGAGACGCCACGGATTTCGATAAGGATGGGTTCCACGCCACATTGCTAGACTTGCATGAGAAAGGCAAGATTGATGTGAGTTATGAGAAGGAGGACCTTGTAGTAGAGATAGTAGACGAGAAGGGCTTGGACCGTTATGAGTATCAGGTACTCCACTTCCTCAAGGGAATCGCCCGAGACAACATCATCAGGACAGAGTACATGACTGATATGGTGCAGCGAGCCCAGAAGGACTCATGGGTTGAGCAGCAGGTTCTGAGCCTAAAAAGCCAGTATGATCGCCTCGTATCGGGCACCAGCAACGAGGTCGCAAGCGAGTACACCACAAATGGTAGGATGAAGCTGGTCCCACTAATGATGATATCAATGCTACTAACCTTCGGACCAATAGTATCACTAATCTTCTACGACAACGCAACATCCATATTCCTATCCGCAGCGGGCTACGGAGCCATAACCTTCATCCAGCTAGTTATCGCGATAATCTTCCCGACTACACTGTTCGGGTATTGGAAGGAGGATATTTACAGGGAGAAACTGGAGTGGGATGCCTTTTCCCATCATCTAAGCGACTTTAGCAGACTCCAGCAGTATGGACCTGAAGACATGAACATGTGGGGTCAATGGCTGGTATATGGTACGGCTCTCGGGGTAGGCGATAAGGCTGCCGAGGCGATGGAGACATTGAAAGTAGACTACCCTGCAATGTACCTTGTACCTACTTACGCGTACTGGTTCTTGCCCATCTACACCGCGAGAACACCCAGCATGAGCAGAAGCAGCGGAGGCGGCGGGGGTGGCGGAGGCTTCGGTGGAGGCGGCGGTTTTGGCGGTGGCGGTGGCGGTGTCCGCTAAAAATCATCTTCTTGAATATATTTTTTAACAGTCTTTAACGCGTTGAGGAACTCTCCTCCTCGCCCAGTGATAGTATATTTGATGTTGCCACCATACTCATCCTCATCCACCAATCCGTGACCAACGAGAAACCCTACTGCCTCTTTTGCTCGGTCAACGGGAAGATTTGCGCCATAACTGATGCGGGTTATACCTGTGGCTCCCCGCCTCCGAACTGTCTCAAGGATATCTTGATAGATATCGTATCTTGTACGTCTCTCCATGGCGCACACCTAGAGAGGGGGTTCGGGTAGTTTTTCACTCTTTCTTGATCCATTCCGGATATTGACGCTTCCATCTGCTCTGAGTTCCTCGGTATAAGTTACAGACTCGACCTCACAGCCCCTATCAATACGCACAATCCTGCCATACAGGTTACCTGCCCGGCAACGTCCACGTAGCTCAATCCTATCTGCGTAAATATCATCAGCAGCTGCTCTATCTTTCAATGTGACTATCTCGCCTACGAGGGGCCCAATTGCATCGCCTCTGCGTTCTATCTCGATCCTAGTTGCTTTGGCTCCGTTTCTTGTCTTCAGTCTGCTTGTCTCGATATATTGTTGGGCTAGGATAGTATCTGCTTCTATCTTTCCCCCCACGCGGATGCTTGATGCCTTCAGCGTGCCCTCGATGTAGGCTTTTCCCCCTACTTTAATGCGGTTGTTGACTGTGAGATCCCCTGCAGCCTTCAGTGTTCCCCCTACTGAGATATCCTCTCCTTCAGAGCGGCTGTTTAGATTCACTGTCCCCCCTACATCTATTCGTGTAAATTTGAGTGGGCCATTGGAGGTGAATGTTCCACCAACATCGATTACCTGTCCACTACCCCCTTTCTCGAGTTTCACTGTTCCTCCTACATCAATATCCCCAAACTCCAAGTATTCACTGGACTTTAGGGTTCCACCGACATCGATCTTACGCCCAATATTGCCCCCTGCAAGCCTCACGGTGCCGCCTACATCAATGGTATCTACAGTTGCTGGTCCTTCAGCTGAGAATGTTCCACCTACATCGATCTCCTCAGCCTCAACTTCTCCTGTCTTAAGTGTTCCACCAACATCTATGGTCTTTGAGGTAGCCTTACCATATACCTTGTAAGACCCCCCGGCGTCCACCTTCTCGATTCTAGAATCATGCTCAACACGGAAGCTCCCACCGGCTCTTACCTTACCTGCGTCTACGTCTCCCAAGACTTCTATTGAGCCTCCCACGCGGGCGCTATCTACTTTGAGATTATCACCAACACTCAATGATCGACTGACGCTAATTTCCATACCCGTGAGGGAGCCTGAGACATTGAGTCTGCCTTGTTTAACTTCGATTCTGTTTGCATTTAGGGAGCCTCTTACTGTTACATCGCCCCTTGAGGAAAATAACTCGTCGGCTTCAATCTCGCCGACTAGTTCACAGTCTTTTAAACATGTGATTCTTCCCGAGACTTGTAGTTTCTCTTCTTCCGCCTCTGCTCGTCCATCTTCAATAAATAGGTCTCCATCAACGGCTCCGAGCTTTACGGTTTCCCTGTATACTTTTTCATCTGTCAAGGGCTATCAATACTCTGTCATAGTTTTCCCCCTTTTAAAGCTAAAACACATTGGATACTCACAATTTGTGACTACTCCAATTGATTATGAAACTTGAGTCCGCTTTATAAGCACAAAACCGGCGAAACAGCTTGAAGAAATATGAAGATAAGTAAAATCAACCAAGAACAACTTGAGCAACTCAAACAAGTCATCCAATTAGAGGAAGACCGTGAGGTAACAACTGATCAAGCCCTCACACGAGTACTTGGGTTCTACAAACAGTTCGTCCCATACAACTAGGAGCGGTGCCCATTGCAGGAGCAGACCACCGCCAAGATCACCCCGGATGAAGTAAAGTCACCCATAACAGGGTTTATTGAGTCAGTTGTACCATCCAGATTAAACACTGGGGCTAAGCTGTTCCTCACTGGGGCGGTGGTTAACGGGGTCTCAAACGGGGTATTCAACTCTGTTATGCAGCTCTATTTGATCAGTCTGGGATTCACCGCCGTAGATCTGGGTAAACTGTTCATGTTCAATCCCCTTCTATGTGCGTTGTTGTCTATCCCATGTGGGATAGCAGCTGATCGCTATGGGAAAAAGAAGATGCTCATACTGGGTCTTGTCTCCTGTACTTTGGGTATCGCTAGTTTTCTGTTATACCGAAACATGTTTGGATTCATGTTCGCGTTCTCCATGTTTGGGATAAGCAACGCAGCAGGAACCGTCATGACCCCCCTCTATACCTCATTCTATGAGAAGGATGATATGCAGAAAGCCTTCGGGCTCTATGGTTTGATAAACATCTCAGCCATGAGCCTAGGCAGCCTAACAGGATACATACCAGCATACATGATCGCAAACCACGCATTCAGCGAGACATCAGCATATCAAACCATGATATGGCTAGCTTCAGCCCTATTCATCGCACAATACGTCTTCTATATAGCCTCCTCACGAGGGATCACAGAGAAGCTCAACAAAGAGTTCCGCTTCAAGCTCAAGAGCTGGAGACCCGTTCTGATGTTCAGCGCCTTCACCTTGGTCGCAAACATCGCTGGGGGTATGATGTTTTCCTTGTTCCCCTACTATGTGAACAAGAAGTTTGGGGTAGCGTCTGCAGGGCTCGGTGCATTATTCTTCATCAGCAACCTATCGATGGCTATCAGCAAGGGATTGGCGGCGTCCATCGCGAAGAGGCTGGGCAACATGAAGAGCGTGGTCTTTGGGATAGGGCTTTCCAGTGTCTTCTTCTTCCTCATGCCCCTCAGCCCCAGCTTCGGTTTGCTCGCATTATTATATGTACTAAGAAGCGGGACCCGGTTCATGTCAGACCCTATACTCACCAGCCTATTCATGAAACGCATCGATGAGGACGAGAAAAGCACAGCCAACAGCATCAGGATGATATCCATGAATGGCGGGGGCGTCGTCTCCCCATGGCTTGGTGGAACACTGATGGAAAGTATCGGGCTGGACTCACCTGCATTTATCGGGGCGGGGTTGACCTTTGTCTTGGCTGGGCTATATCCTTTCTTGCTTCACAAAGAGTTATCGGACTCTGATTGAGCAACCGGATGAACCTTCCGTATCTTTTCCATCAACTCATCTATCGTCCAACGCGTATAGACCCCAATAACACTCTCTTTTATTGAGAGCGGCTCCATAA
>CAZZFH010000040.1:0-11038 GCA_964653295.1 uncultured Candidatus Bathyarchaeia archaeon
TAGATACTGCATAACTTGAAGGGGAATCGATATAAACGCGTAATAGATGAACGTGAAAGCGATACCTCGCCCCTTATAGATTGTGGCAAATATCAGGATCAAGGGTATCGCCAAGTAGAAACTGCTCTCAAAGAATAGCAGTGCTACCGCGATTATCCCCATATCGATAGCGATTATATGAAGATTATTCGAAATAACCGCAGGACAGACAACAAAAGGTGCAATCAAGAAAGAAAGAATAATAACCTTGACAAGGGGTCCCTGAAATATCTGGAAGAACCCGATACGTGACAGGTGATATATCAACCCGAGGCTGATCAACAGGCTCCCAGTTATCATCCCATAGGTTTTTTCCTTATAGGTTGCATATGCGACGAGAAAAGCCACGATATATGGTAGTGGTGAGGGTAGGAGTGGGATAAGTGTGAATCCAATGGCCATGGAGACCATGTTTATGATGAATGTGACCAGTTTACCCGTCTGTTCACCCATGTCTCCATCCATAAATAACGCGAAACTCATATCCATAACCTCCCTAACCATATGGTGCTAGGTGCGTAATCCTCCATTGAGTTCGAACACTGATGTCAACCTACTTGCAAGCCTCAGGAAGCAGATAGAGGCAATTAGCCCTGTTCTCCCTGATAAGGCTGTGGTTACGGTTGGACAGTATACTCTTGAGACCCTCATAGACTCACCGAAACTCAGCGAAGAGGATTTCTACACGCTTCTCCGCGTGATCCATAAGAAAGACTTACAGCATAAAACAATTGACATCGACCCTCGGAGCAGCTTGGTCGCTGATACCCTTTATGAGCCTCATTACTGGTTCGATATGGATGAATATTTCGAGAAAATCGACCTAAACAAGGTATTAGAGAAGCTCATCTACGGGTATCATCGAGAGGTGATGACCCTCTCAAACATCAGCGAGGGAGCCTGCTCAGGATTATTGCCCAAAATCCACAAGTTCTTAGCTGAAAAAGAGAAAAGCACTATAGGAATAGCTCTTTTCCCGGCGATGAATCACAGTAGTGATGCGCTTTACAACGCTTTTTCCACTGTGGGAAGCATATTGATCGATAACTCAACCCCGCTGATATTGATTGATCAGGGCTTGATGGAGCAATTTAACGGCGTACACCGTTCAGGAGATGTGCTTGAGGATACAAAGATCATTGATTATTTCGTTGATATGCTGCTGGATAAGGAGAATATCATCAGAGAACTAGACCGGTTATCCAGAAGCTATGGGGTAAACATCTTCTCACCCATGATGACAACGGGTGCAAGCCTAGATATCTATGATAACTTCAGGAATATCCTTGAGATAACCCTTGAACAGCCCTTGATGGAGTTCGATATCAAGACAGCCACCATGGTATACGTACTGGTACGAGCACCCCTCAGCTATCAGGACAACTTCCAGAAGGGCCAACTAGAGTTTGAGGTAACCCAGTGGCTCCAAGAAAGCATTGGAGTAGATATCCCCCAGATATGCGAGCCATTATTCGTGGATGAGTACGGGGACAGGGTGGACGTCATTATCCTTGTTGGTGGATATGATACAGGGAAAAAGTTCAACGAGATATACCAACGGATCGAGCGATTCAGCAAGATGAATGTCGATCAAGAACTCGTAGACAGCGATGTATGGGATAAGATAAAGGAAAAAATGCTAGGCTGATTTTAGCCTCTCTTCTAGTTCAGCCAGTAATTCATCGAGGGTTCCCTTGTGCTCAACCAAAAAGCTGCGGCTCAGACTGCTCTCAAAGTCACTGGCCTTCCTGTTGAGGCGCTCCATCTCATCATATGGCGCTAGGTCCTCGATCTTGCCTCTTCCCGCGATGACCACTACCCTGATGACCCATGGGTCCCTGCACTCGACAACACGTACCGTGATGGTCTTGGAGACATCCCCAGTGACGTATCCTGCTAGGGCTGTGTAGAGTTCTTGTGTCAGGTCCTCGTCCCAGAGCCCCTGTGGAGTCTGGACTGTTACCCAGAGGTAGTCGCTGCGGTAGCTGCTCTTCATACCCATGATGTTGGGGGTCCTGTAGATCCTGACGATGCTCCTCATATAGTCCTTGAAGTGGTCTACATCCAAGATCTCTTCTAGGATGCCCTCCCGGTTTAGCTGGTCCTCTTGTTCTGCAAGTATCTTGTATATGATCTTGCCCTGCTCGTCGCCAGTTAGCTCTGTTGTTCTCTCATAGTAGCGGTTGCTTTGGATGATGCCGCTGAGTTTTTCCTGATAATCCTCTGAGAGTTCAAGCACGGTTTGGAGTTGTTTTCTGTAGTCGCTTGTGACCTCGAGTTTCTTGGCGAGTTCTTGATAGAAATTGATGAGGGTGTCCGCTGATCCCAGCTCGGAGTTGAGGTGTATCTCATCTTCGCGGACTGTCTGCAATTCGCGCTCAACATCTCTGAGTTTCTCCCTGTTGTATTTCTTCTTGCCAAAGAGGCTGAAGCCCTTGGAGTCTTTCTCGTATTTGTCTCGGTCGAACTCCATTCGTTTCTTCTTTTCCTCAGCCCTGATGAGCTCGTTCTCCAGTTCCTCGCGTTTTGACCTGAACTTGACAATCAATGCTTGTAGGTATGTGAGGTGCTCATCGATCATCTTGATCTCGTCGCTGCTGGGCTTGATCATCAGCTGAAGTAGATGGTAGATGGTTGTGAGTTCTGCCTTCATGTCCTTGAAGTTGACGTTGAGCTTATCCTCCTCGGGCAATATCTCATAGCGCCTGCTGATGGCGTCTATGAGATGCCTGTTCTCATTGTATAGAGTCAGTATGTCAAGTGCTTTCTCAGTGATTGCCGCGAGGTTGATGAAGTCGTCTATAAGCTTCTTCTGGCGTATGGTTAGGTTCTGGCTACTCGGCACGAGCTGCTCCAGTCGCTCAAAGATTGCTGCTTTCTGCGCCCTGAATTCGGGATGGGTCCTGCTGATGTTGCGTATCATGCCCTCAAGGCTGTCCATTGGGGAGGCGTCTTCTCCATAGAGTATGAGTTTGGCTATACTGTCCTCTATGGTTCCGTCTTGGGCGACTAGTTTGATTGTGGATACGAATTGGATGGCCTCGTCTATCCATTTATTGATCTGGTCCTCGATGCCCCTGACGTAGAGGTTGAGATCCTCGTCGAATCTTGGGCTACTATGGATAATCTGAATAACTTTTTCATCGAACTCCTCTGCGCTATAGGCGTTGGTCTTGATGAGGTAGTCCTTGTAGATCTCGCTTACCTCGTCTTTCTTGAGCTCCAATACGCTCTGGAGTTTCTCGAGCACATCCAGTTTCTCTTTTCTTATCTCAGCGAGTTGCTGCATCTTCCCTAGGTTGGATTTGAATGCCTCAACATAGGCATCAACGGGGTAGTTGACCTTGACCATGCTCAATGTATGTATGGTGTTGTCGGTGAGCCCTACCTCAGTCCCGATTCCGCTCATGAGGTCAGCCATGTCGAAGTCCATGAGGACGTAGATCATCTCCACGATCATCTTATCGATCTCGTCTCTGGCGGCCATGATGTTTCCTGTCTTGCTGTAGGCTGGCATTAATGGTAGGAACATGACGCTGTTGAATGGGTTCCTGTATACCTCGCCCAAGCCTTGGGTGATTAGGGCGTTTTTCTCCCTGTTCAGTAATAGGCTTAGTTCGTTTATGGCGTTGAATGCGCTGTATCCTTTGGCTGGGGGGTCGTCTCCGGGGCATGGTAGTATACAGAGTCTTACTATGGGTACTCCTGAGCCTACTGCTTGGCGCAGGTGGCGTGCGAAATCCATGGCCATTCCTGAGCCTGTTCCGCCTCCGAGACCGAATACTATCAAGATTATTGGGCTGCTGATGCTGCTCAAAGCATAGTCCTTGAACATGTTAGTGAAAGATTTGATAATGCCAAGCTGGTAATAGTTAAGATTGTAAATAGCCTTGGCTAGGCTCCTGCGTCTGCCTGCTCCACCGGCGAGTGGGGGGATGGCTACTGTGCTTGGTAGCCATGGGTTGTATTCATTGATCTGGATTCCCTCGTTTTGGAGGTGTTCCTCGAATTTGTTCTGGACAAAATCGAACATAGCCTCGGCGCTTGGGAATTTTACGCTTTTAGCGATGAGGTTGAGTCGTTCCTGTGGGATGCCTTTTCTTTTCATCTGGTCGAGTATCCTGTGGTATGTATCGTCTAGGCTCTTGATGTCTGGGTCTGCTATGTCCATGGCCATCATGCTGAGGCGTGTGGCTCCGCTGTCGAGTAGCCCCAAGGTTTTCTCGTTTTTCATGAAGTACTCGACTATGTTGGTGCCGGCTCCTCCGAGTCCAACCATGTGAATTATGCTGCTGTATCCAAGTTCGCTCATTATGCTCTCTCCGTCTCTTTCAAACGTGTATTTATCTCATCTAGCCTCTGGGCGAGGTTTCGATCTATCCGGGAGGCGCGGCTTTGAAGCGCCTCCATCTCCCTTACCTGGTCCTCTACAATCATTTTCAGGAACCCTAGCCTGCTATTGGTACGCACGAATAGCACTATTCCTATTATGGCTATTACTGCTAGGCCTCCTACTGCTGGGAGGAAGTATTGCTCCTTCCAGCTTGGACCCGCTGATACTGGGGGTATGTCTGCCTCAAGGTTGTCTAGAAGGTCTATCGCTGACTCTACTAAACCTAGCTCTGCCTGTTGCTCAGAGAGTTCTACAAAGTTCTCAAAGAGCTGAATATAGGCTTCATCTACGCTGCTGTCTTGGTATTCCTGTAACTCTGCTTTCCTCTGGCTTAGCAGGAACCTGTAATCATCTATCTTGTTATCGATTACTGTGACAGTGATATCATCATAATCTGTCCCGATGGGTCCATCTAGTTCAATGAGAACGATCTCAAGGGGTCTGTGGAGGGTGACTCCTTCCCCGGTAAAGACTGTTGCATCGTTTTTGATCTTTCCAACTGCGATTATCTCATATATTCCCTGATTGTGGTTGAGGCTTATTGTTCTAGTTGCGGGGTTGAAATCCGTTGTTCGTGGGAACTCGGGGCCAACCTCCCAGTAGGTAGCCTCTGATTGCTGGGTCATGAAGCTGGTTAGGGTCAGGGTTAGTACGGCGTTATCCACTGTTTGCCGTACATTCAGGGTGAATGTGATCTGGTACTCGTCTCCTGCGAGTATGGGTGCATTCTGGAGAACCTCTCCTGTCTCAGAACTCCACTCAAGTACGGTCTGACCCGTACTATGATTGGTTAGGGTATATTCTGTTATCCACGGAAGGGTTGTCTGGGCGCCTACTGTGGGTAGTGCCGTAAGGATGAGTGTTATGATAAAGAGTATTTTGATGTGTTTCATGGTGAATGCCCCTTGTTTACTTTCCCTTTGACTGGTGATTTAAATTGTGCTGTAGGAGGCTTTAGCTATTCCCATAAGCGGATGGAGTATTTATTTGAATTATTTGTTACCTAGATATGGTTTTATTGCATTTATTTGGGAGAATATTATAGACTGAAGCCAAATAGGATATGTATGGTGGATACTATCATCGGGGGCGGGCTCGTTTACACGATGAACCCAAAAAAGAGTGTAATCGAGGACGGCGCGATAGCCATTGACAAGGGCTCTATTGTTGATATTGGGAAAAATGCTCAAATTATTGCTAAATGTGATGCTGATCAGATGATTGATGCCACGGGAAAGGCGGTTTTACCGGGTTTTGTTAATATTCACACCCATTTACCCAGTATTTTCGTAAGAGGCGTATATGGTGTGGTCCGTGAGGGGCTCTATCAGGTTCTTTTCCCGGTTAAGGAGTATCTCAAGCCCGAGCACTGTTATACGCTTGGGCTGGCCTCCTGCCTTGAGGCATTGGTCTCAGGCAATACGACCATCCAAGAGACCTACAATTATATGGATCACTTCGCAAGAGCCGCGAAAGAGACTGGTATAAGGGCGGATCTGGGGGAACAGATAGCTGAGGCAGATTATCAGGCAATCAAGGATGGGGTATACAAGTATCTTCCAGAACAAGCCGAGGAGATGATTGGGCGCGCAACCAGCTTAAAAAAGAAATGGGACGAGAAAGCCGATGGCAGAATCAGTGTTAGCTGGGCTCCGCTGGCCCCAGATATGTGTACCCCATGGGTCTATGAGGAGGTGCTGAAACACCATAAACCCGGTGAAAAGATCAGCACACACGTGGAGCAGAGCATCAGGGAGGTTGAGCAGGTGAAGAAGCTCTATGACAAGACCAGTGTAGAGCATCTAAGTGATATGGGTGTACTTGGACCTGACTTGATAGGCGCCCACTGTATATTCAACACGGATAGCGACCTCCAGAAGATGCTATCATCAGGGGCATCAGTGCTTCACTGCCCGAGACCGTACCTTCTTGGTGGGGCTACTGCTCCTCTTGCTAGATGGTTGGAGATGGGGCTCAAGGTTGGGCTCGGAACCGATAATGTATTCCATAATATGTGGGAGACCATGAGGGTGGCGGTTTATATGGCTAGAATATTGGAGATGCAGGGAGAACCCGGGAGCCCCAGTTATTACGAGGTTCTTGAGCTAGCCACCATAAAGGGAGCAGAGGTCTTAGGGTTACAGGATAAGGTTGGTAGCTTGGAGCCCGGTAAGAAGGCGGATATCCAGCTAATAGACCTCAAGCAACCCAACATATTACCGACAGCGGATATTACCAGCAGCCTCGTGCTCTATGGAAACACAATGAATGTGGATACAGTTATGGTGGAAGGAAAAATACTGAAACAGGGTGGCAAGATGGTTGATATGGACAGCGCAAGGGTTCTTGATGATGCGCAGGCAATTACTATGGAGATATGGGAATCCCTGTTTAGTGCGCGTCCAGAGCTTAGAAAACTGGTGAAAGGGTAACCTCTTTCCTGTTTTTCCATGAATTTACTGTATTAGTTCTTATATGGAGCCATAACGCGGAGAATGGTGTGAGCATTGGGCTAATTGTCAGCACAGTAGTCAACGTAAGCATACTAGTGATGCTGTGTATTGGATTCACATTCACATACATGATTGATAAGTTCCCCAACTTTGCTCAAACAAGCTATGCGAGTCTAGGAACCGTTGTCACTTATTATCTCGTTAGGTTCAATGGGTATAATCCGTATTATACTTGGCCAGTCTCGGCGTTGATTGGCGGGATATTGGGGGTAATGTTGTATCTTTTAATCGTTAGACCAATAAAGGGGAGGGCTTTTAGCGAGATAACGCTGACATTCACTTTCTACATTATCAGTCAGATAATCACTCAAGGGCTTGCCATTTTCAGCTTCTGGTTACTGATAGATAATAGGATACAGAGTCAGGGATTTAATCTATACAATTTTGATATGAGGATAAACGGGATCCCAGCCATAGGGATATTTGCCCCAGTCACAGTGATCGCGGTTATAATAATGCTTCAGGGTTTCTTAAAATGGTCAAAGCACGGGATCGCCATGAGGGCAACGGCAGAAGATGAGAACCTGTCTCAAGGACTTGGAGTGAATATCAGGTTTATGCATATGTTCTCATGGTTCATCTCGGGGGCATTATCAGCGTTGGCGGGTTCCATAATATCGATGTATCTTAGCACCAGTGTTGATTACAGCGACACTCTATTGATCAATGTGATGGCTGGCAGCGTCGTAGGTGGATTAAACAGCATAACCGGTGCGATTATTGGTGGGTTCCTGACCGCTGTGGGAAGCAAGGCGTTGATCTGGTTCCTGATTAAAAGGGTTGGTGTAAGTATGGGGGTCTATGAGGGACTGATCCCAATCATCTTCCTATTTGTTATTCTGGTCATCGAACCCAATGGCTTGACAGCGATTAAACTTCAGAACATCTCTATTAGCGGATTCAAGGAGACTTGGATACGGTTCAAGAGAAACATGAGAAACGTGTTATCAAGCGAATAATAGACATTTTTTTGAGAACATGCCCTTTAAATGATGATTCCATGTATGGGTACTGCGATGGCTTCCTCGATAAAATGCCCACAATGTGGCAAGTCTTATTCTATTGAAGAATACGAGGAAGACAAGTTTTGTCGCGAATGTAAAAAACTGCTTGAAGTGGTACCAAGCAGCAAGGTGAAGGACTGGAGGGATTTATTCCCATACGATCCATATCCTCAGCAGGTCGAGTTTATAGATGATGTCCAGAGAACCGTAGCAAAGGGAGGTGTGCTGCTAACTGAGGCATGCAATGGGTTTGGTAAGACCATCAGCACACTTAGCTGTCTTCTACCAACAAGGAAGCAGATAATCTACGCGACCAGAACCCATGAACAGGTCAGACAAGTCCTCCTAGAGATAAAATCCATCAACGAGAAATCAGGTGAAAAATACTCGGCAGTCAATCTGGCTAGCAGAAATTTCCTTTGCATCAACCCTGATTGCAGGGGGCTTCCGAATAACGAGGCACAGGAACTATGCCAAACCCTAAGAAAAGACGATGAATGCCCATATATTCACGAGATAGATAAGCCACCCAAGAGCCTACCCATAATCCTTGGACGAAAAGAGCTGGTAGATGAGGGCAGGAAGAGAAAGATTTGCCCATATTTCTTGTCCCGAAGAATGGCAAAGGAAACAGATGTGATAGTGGCTCCTTATCCCTACATTTTCAACCCCATGATCAGACTCATGACAGGGCTGGACTTGGAGAAGAAGATACTCATCCTAGATGAAGGTCATAACATCGATCAGGTAGGGCAGGAGATACTCAGCGATACCTTGACGGAACGAGGCTTGAGCGCAGCAGCCGAGGAGATGAGGCTCATAGGAAAGTCTGCTAGATATATCAACAGGCTTGGGGAGCATCTTCTAAAGAATGATGGTGATAAGCCGAGACTTGTGACACCCAGTGTATTGGAAGAGGAGCTTGAGAAAGCCCTCAAGACCGATATTCACACATTCATTGAGGGACACGCGCCTCTAGTGGATGCCATAAGGTCGATGAAGATGCAGAACCGTAATCCGCCTGTGAGTTATTTGAATGGGTTGCTGGGTTTCTTTGAGCTGCTTCAAACAAGTCAAAAGAGTAAATACGTTGGGCTCTACACACGAAACTACTATGGTGCACCGGTGATCGAGTACAGGTGTCTCGACCCAAGCCTAGCTGTTGAGCCGGTGGTCAAGGCTGCTGATGGGGTGCTCATAATGAGTGGTACCCTGAGTCCCATTGATACCTTCGCTGAGATTATTGGGCAGGAGAAAGCCGAGAAAAAGGTCTATGATCCTATCCAGAAATCAGACAAGATCAAGATGACCATCGACACAGGGATTACCTCCACCTACAATGAGCGAACAGAGCAGATGATAACCAAGATGGGCAGAACCATCTCAGACGATCTTGAAAAAGTGAGCCAAGGCGCTCTGGTCTTTTTCACCCAGCGAGGCTTCATGAACAAATGCATCGAGACATGGACCAGAAAAGGGATCATCACAAACAGGAGCGGCTTACCATATCTGGGCGGAAAACAGCTGTACAGGGAAGGAAGAGACGCAACCCAAAACAGGGACGTAGTTACCAGATACAAGAGGATGGCTGTAAGCATCGGTGGAGCAGTTCTCTGCTGCGTATTCAGGGGAAGAAACAGCGAGGGAAGCAACTTCCCCGGAGACCAAGCGAGAGGTATTTTCCTTGTGGGAGTCCCTTACGCTAACTTTGGTGACCCCTTGGTGAAGGCACAGATGAATTACTTTGATAAACAGAAACGCGGGCTGGGTAACAAATGGTACACGATGGATGCCTTCCGGGCTGCGAACCAGAGCCTTGGACGTGGGATTAGGGGGCGGGATGATTGGTGTCATTACTGGATGCTGGACAGGCGCTACAAGGATCACAAGAACCTAATCAGCAAATGGGCTATGGGTGAGAAACTCATCATAAGAAGAACTGGAAGCAAGACCCAGAGCACCTTCAAGCGATTCAAGGACGATACCATCATCGAGCTATGAGTGCTTAAATCAGCGAATAGCCAACAATACAGCATGACGAACTTATCTGATGCATTAAAACTCGTAGATGAAGAAAGGATAATCGATTTAGCGAAACAAGTTATCGAGATACCCAGCGTCTCTGGGGAAGAAAAAGCCGTAATGGAACACGCAGCAAAGCTACTGCGAGACATGGGAGTCCATGTTGAGTTGTACGGCTCAAAAGAACGACCCATAATCTACGCCTGTATCAACCCTGAGGCAGAGAAACAGATCATTTTCAACGGACACTTGGATGTAGTGCCCATAGCAAAGCCAGATGCTTGGAGCAAAGACCCTTGGAAACCAGAAGTAGAAGATGGCAAGCTCTATGGTAGAGGCTCAAGTGATATGAAGTCCAGCTGCGCCGTAATGATCCACCTACTTGAGATAATGAAAGACCTTGATCTGCCCCTCAGTGTCGGTGTTCATTTGGTGCCTGATGAGGAAAGGGGAGCAGCCGCTGGAAGCAAGATACTGGTAGACAAGATAGTGGCTGGAGAGCTGAGGCGTCCAGACTATGTCGTGATCGGTGAGCAGAGCAACCTACAGGTACGTGTAGCAGAACGCGGTATGTTCGGGTTCCAAGTAAAGTTCTATGGTAGGGCAGCACATACAGCAGTCTCAAGAGTAACAGGAATTAACGCTATCGCCAAGGCAAGCAAAGGGGTGCTAGCACTAGAACATCATATCGACAAGTACCATGAATGGATCGGACACCCAATGCAGAGCGTCAACATAATTCAAGCTGGAACAGTAAGCAATCAGGTCCCAGCTGAATGCACCATAACAGTTGATAGACGACTGATTATTGGGGAGACAGCTGATGATGTCGTAGCCGAGGTAACAGCAGACCTCGATAAAGCCGGGGAAGGCGACCCAGACTGGCAATGGGAGATAGTCGCGGGCAAAGACGAGAATGGGGACTGGCAATACACACCAGCCAACTATACCCCTCCGGAATCCGAGCTAGGACAAGCATTCATGAAGGCGGTAAAAGCTGGGATCGATCATGACCCAGAGCTATATGCTACATGGGCTGGAAGCACAGATGGCAGACTATACCGACA
>CAZZFH010000041.1:0-10948 GCA_964653295.1 uncultured Candidatus Bathyarchaeia archaeon
CTATGCTGATGGCTATCTCTTCTGGGGTCTCGGCGTCGATCTCTAACCCTATTGGTCCCTTGATCTTCTCAACTGCTTCTGGGTCGAGTCCCTCTAATTTTAATTGTTTCACGTGTTCTTTCCTCTTGTTTCTGCTTCCAAGCAAGCCGATGTACGCTGGATCCGCGTTTACAGCGTATCTGAGTCCATCGATCTCGAAGTCTGTCTCGCCGTGAAGCATAGTTACATAGTCGCTGGGTCTGATCTGTGCCTTCTTGAGACTATCAGGGTAAGTTGCGTTGACTACTGTCATCTCTGGGAAGTTCTCTTCTGTCGCCGTGTCTGCGTCGTCTATGATTATGACTGTGAATCCGCAGTCAACCGCGTATCTTGCTACCGCTTGAGCGATTAATCCGCTCCCCATTATGACAAGTCTTGGGTCCGGGTTTATTGGGTCCATGAATATTTTCACCTCTCCACCGCATTTACTATCCACTGGTATCATGCCCTCTCGGGCTGGTATCCCCATGGCGAAGTGGTATGAACGAGGCTTACCATCCTTCATGACCTCAAGGGCTCTACTAACCAGCAGCCGCTCCATGCCTCCACCACCAATGGTGCCAATGGCATCACCTTTCTGTGTTACAAGCATCTTGGCTCCGGGGTCTCGGGGTCCTGAGCCATCCTTAAAATAGAGTGTACAGAGGACTGCTTGCTTGCCCTCCTCCAACTCTTTATTCAGTTGTTTTATGATATCTTGCTCACTCAGGGGCTATCCTCTCCGCGGCGTCAAGAACCGCCTCGATGATCTTTGTGAACCCCGTGCAGCGACAGATATTACCCTCAATGCCTATCTTCACTTCCTCAGGCGTAGGATGTGGGTTATCTCTGAGCAAAGCATAGCTACTGATTAACATGCCCGGTGTACAGAAGCCGCATTGGATGGCTCCGTTTTCGATGAATGCCTGTCTCAGGTCTGTCATCAGTGGATTGTGTTCCAAGCCTTCTACTGTGGTGATGTGGCGTCCCTCTACTTGTGGGGCTAGTATGATGCAGCTTGTCATGGGGAGACCATCCACCAGTATGGTGCAGGCTCCACATTCACCGTGTTCACAGCCTTTCTTGACGCTTTTTACACCCAGATCATCCCTGAGCATATCAATAAGACTGGTATAAGCGGTGGTGTCTGTCTCTACTTTCTTGCCGTTTAACTCGAATCTGACCTTCATCTTGTTCACCTCATCCTCTCCATGGCTGTCTGCAGTGCTCTGCGCATCAATACTGGGCACATGTCACGCCTGTACTCCGCTGTACCACGAACATCGGTAATGGGTTTCACATGATCCTTGACAGCCTCAGAAGCCTCCATGATGTTCTCTTTGGTCAACTCCTTCCCCTTTAGCATATCCTCGGCTTCAGGTACTCTGAGGGGCGTCATGGCTACGCTGCCAAAGGCTACCCCAGCGTCTATACAGACGTTGTTTTCTTCTTGGATGTAGACAGCGGCACTGACCACTGATAATGTGAATGCTTTGCGTCTGCCTATTCGCTTGTATGCGCTTTTTGAGTTCTCTGGTGGCTTTGGTATCCTAATCTCTGTCACCAGTTCCCCAGGCTCAAGACAGTTTATCTTGGGTCCAGTGAACAACTCCTCAATGGGCAGCATATTTGTGCCATCAACAGACTGTACCATGATCTCCGCGTCATGCACAATTAGCGGACACGCCGTATCCGCTGCAGGTGAAGCATTGACAATGTTCCCTGTGATGGAGCCACGGTTTCTAATCTGGGGGCTGCCTATCCTGCTCACCGCGTCATGGAGCGCCGGTATGCTCGCTGTCAATGGGTTTGATGCTACTTGTGCGTGGGTTGCAGTAGCTCCGATCTTGATGAACTCCTCCTCTTCCTTGATGTAGTTAATCTCAGGTATCCTATTGAGATCAATGATATGGCTCGGGCTACACACCGCCTCCCTCATCGAGACCATAAGATCTGTGCCACCAATGATGGGCTTAGCCTTATCAAGCTCATACAATAGCTCCAATGCCCCTGCTAGTGTAACTGGGGCATGGTACTCGAACTTGGGTATGGGTCTCATTGCTGGTCCTCCTTCAATGCCTTGTGCATTGTCCATGGCCTGATGGGTAATGCGCTGAATCGTTTTCCAGTAGCATGGTAAATGGCGTTAGCGATGGTGGGCACTATGCTGATGATAGCTGGCTCACCCACTCCCTTGGCACCGAATACCCCATGCTTGTAAGGCTTCTCTATTATGATGCATGATTCTATTTCTGGTGTGTCTAGGCTGCTGGGTACCACGTAGTCTGTGAAGTTGGGGTTGATGACCTTTCCCTTATCGTTGAGTTCCATGTTCTCCATCAATGTGAAGCCCAGTCCTTGACTGATGGCTCCCTCTATCTGTCCCTCAATGATCATTGGGTCGATAGCTTTCCCACAATCCATCGCAGGCCAAATCCTTGTCACCTGTATTTCACCTGTCTCAGTGTCAACCTCCACCTCGGCGACTGTAGCCGCAAAAGTATAGACACTGTAGTTTACACCGAGCCCCGTCTCTGGGTCAAAGAACCTCTTGGGAGCCTTGAAGAAACCATATGCACCAGGGTCAAAGCCTCTGAGATACATCTCCTCAGCTAATTCCTTGATGGGTATACTGGTGTCATAGTCTTTCTTATCAAAGGCTTTTCCGTCGAATAGTTCGACCCTGTCCTCAGATAACTCGAATAACTCCGCAGCGCATGCAATCATTTTCTCCCTGAGCATCAAGGCAGCCTTTGCCGCGGCTGTTCCTCCTAACATGAGCCCACGGCTTCCATGGGTTGGCTTGGCGTTCAACGTGCTATCGGTATCAGGTAAATCAATAATGATCTTGTCTATGGGAATTCCCGTTATCTCCGAAACTATCTTAATATGCCCAAATGGGCTCCCCTGACCCAACTCTACGATGCCAGTACGATAGTTGATGCTCCCATCTTGGTTAAGCAATAGACTGGCTGCGCTCCAGTCCGGTGTACTCCGGCTGGTACTGATGCCGTGGTAGGCTAATCCTACACCATATCCCCTTACTTTCGTACCATCCCAGACAGGCTCACGGTGATTCGCCCAATCTGAGGCGTCCCTTACGGCTTCTAGGCATTCCTTGATGCCAACGCTGTGGTCTAGCACTTGATCACATGTGGTGCTACTGCCCACTGTTAACACGTTCTTGAGTCTGAAATCGATGGGATCCATATCCAGCTCATAGGCTAGCTTATCCATCTGCTGCTCAGCCGCAAAGTGCAGGGCTAGGTCTCCGAATCCCCTGAAACTACCCCCATAGACCTTGTTTGTATAGACCGCTCTGCCATCGACGCTACAGTTGTCTACCTCATAGGGTCCTGCAGCGTGGGCTGTCTGCCTCCAGAGCCAGAAGGGGCTTCTATTGGCGTAGGCTCCACATTCTAGGGTGATGTCTACCTCGATTGCCGTCACCTTGCCTTTCTTGTTAGCCCCGCTTCGATACTTGATGCGCGCCGGGAACCTTTTGTTGCTGTAGGCTAGACTCTCCTCCCTGTTCCAGATATGAGCCACTGGCTTACCTAGTTTAGTCGCGGCGAAGGCTGCATACGCTGAGACTAGGGGTCCTTGATCGTCTTTTCCTCCGAATGCTCCACCCGTGAGTGCCTGTATTATCTGCACCTGATTCAAGTCCCATCCCAGTACGTGGGCAACCTTCTCCCTACATAGGAACGGGCTCTGACCATTGGCGATAACGGTTACTTTGCCCGTTCCATCTGGGATGGCGTAGGCGGCTTCTGTCTCAATATATGTATGATCCTGATATGGGCTCCAATATGTGTCTTCAACCTCAACTGTTGCTTCCTTGAACCCCTTCTCAGCGTTCCCTTTCCTTATCTTGGTGGTTACCGCAATGTTTCCACCCTCATGGATGTCCAAGGCATCCTTTGCCTGCGCGGTATCAATATCCAAGTAGGCTAGGAGCGGATCATAATCAACATGGATGCTATCCATAGCGTCAGCCACCGCGTACTCGTCTCGTGCAACGATGAGGGCTATAGGGTCTCCAACGCAGTGGACCTTCCTGTAGTTTAGGAAAGGTTGGTCCGGTAAAGCGTAGCCGATCTGGTTATTTCCAGTCACATCTGCGCCGGTGTAGATGGCTTCAACCCCGGGTATCTTCAATGCATCCGATGTATCTATCGAGTTGATACGAGCATGTGCAACGTTGCTCCTGAAGACTTTGAGGATGGATGTGTCTCTTGGGACATAGTCGGCGGTGTAACGTGCCTTGCCGAGTGCTTTGTCGAGGGCATCGGTTCTGATGACGTTTTTTCCTACGACGAGGAAGTCTTTTCGTCCCAGAATATCGGTTAATATCTTATCATACTCCAACGTGGAACACCCATTAATAGTTGAATACGGTAGGGTCGATTATCTAAATAAAAGAATCTCCTAACGAGTCCCAGAAAGACTTCCTATTAGACTCCAATACAAGTATCTTTGCTTCATTTTGGAATAAACTGAGAACATTATCTATCTTGTCTGTCCTGCAGAGGATAAGCAGCCTGCCTCCACCTTGAAGAGCCTTCACAACCTTGATCAACCCCATGTATAATCCAAAGCCCCTAGCCTCAAGGTGTCCAAACTCATCAACAACGACCAATGTCTTCTCGTCCATCAGATAAGCTGCCTCAATCAAGGCATCATTAGCTTGTTGGAACGCGTACTCATTGTAGAGTAATGGTCCTCTGAGGGGCTGCCAGTTGTCACCTGATACCTCTGTGTCACGGTAAACCATGGGGGTTGTCTCCATGGTCTGGGGAAAGAAGGCATCATAGCCTATTGTTTCCCTGCCCCTCATCACGCGTCTGCTGATTACCCCATAGACCTTGTATCCATTGACCTTGGCCCTATCCGTTATCTGTTCTGCCCTGTTTGTTTTCCCTGAGCCTATGGGTCCATGCACGATGAGTATCTGGGGGTTCAACTCGCAGAAGAAATACGGTACCTGTTTCTTGAGTCTTCTCATTAATTCACAGTGCTATTTTTTAACCCATCAGACGAGTCTCATATGATCAACTTGTCTTTCCCCGGCTTTACCCGTAGCAAGATCGTTTGCACCATTGGACCCGCATCAAATAGCCCCGTGGTTCTCGACAAAATGTTAGACGCAGGCATGGACGTAGCGCGGATAAACATGAGCCATGGCTCCCCCGAGGAGCATAGACCTGTTATCGAGTATCTCCGTGAGGCTGGTAACTGTGGTATATTGGTGGATTTGCCGGGTCCCAAGATTAGGCTTGGTGAGCTTTCGGCGCCTTTTGTGGTTGAGGATGGGCAGTCTCTACATTTTACCTCTAAGAATATTACTGGAAACCGCGCTGAGCTTCCAGTCAATTATGAGAAGCTGCCCTCAGAGGTAGAGGTGGGGGGACATCTCTTCATCAATGATGGAATAATCGATGTGGAGATAACCGGGATCGACCAAGATAAGCAGGGATTCTCTGGAAGGGTGATCTCGGGAGGCGAGATAACCAGCAGGAAGGGTATCAATGCTCCGGGCGCAAGGCTCTCGTTGAAGCCCCCTACTAAACGGGACCTTGTTGGGGTGCGTTTTGGTGTTGAGATGGATTGTGACTGGTTTGCTGCTAGTTTCATAAGGTCCATGGAAGATGTTGAGATCATTAAACGGGTCATACGGGAGCATGGCGGCGATCAGCCCATCATCAGCAAGATAGAGCACGGGGAAGCAGTATACAACATCGATGAGATTATAGAAGCCAGTGGGGGCATCATGGTTGCCCGTGGAGACTTGGGCATCGAGGTGCCGCCGTGGGATGTGCCATTGCTCCAGAAGAAGATTATAGAGACCTGTAACCTCAAGGGTAAGCCTGTTATTGTTGCCACCCAGATGCTGGAGTCCATGATGCTCAACCCCAGACCGACTCGCGCTGAGGCGAGTGATGTGGCTAACGCTTTGCTTGATGGGGCGGATGCCGTGATGCTGAGCGGAGAGACCGCGATAGGCAAGTACCCTGTTGAGTCTGTGAAAGCCATGAACAGCATTGGTATGGTGGTTCAGGAGCGGATTACAACCCGGGATCATATGGAGATGCGGGGGCTTCCCCTGTCAGACATCATCGGTGATCTGGCTGCGAGGGCTGTTTACGCTGTTGAGCCTGCTGCCATCATTGTTGTTACCCGTAGCGGGTTCAGTGCATTGATGGTTAGTAAGCATCGTCCAAAGGCAAGCATCCTCAGTGTTACCAAGGATATTCGTGTGAGTCGTAGGATGCACATGTACTGGGGTGTTAAACCCATTGATGTGGTCTGGACTGATGACAGGGATGAGCTTATCATCCGAGTGGTGAAACGTAGCCTTGAGCAGGGATTCTTATCACGGGGTGATGTTATCGAGGTGGTCTCCGGTTCCACCCTGATAGCCCCGGGGTTGACCACTACTTTGGATATATTGAAGGTGGAAGATATCCTGAACCGAGCTGGTAGAAGAGACTAAGTTTTATCATCATAGTTTACCCACTTCATTGTATGAGTTATCAAACACCATCGATCACTGAGCCACCGCCGCTCAAGGAGAACGAGATAGTTCTCGTCACCAGCGGCGATCTAAGGCTCAGCGCCAATCAAGAGTGTTGGCCAGCCCAGAAGGCCATGGAGGAAAAAGTAAACAAGGTCTTCCAGAAGGAGGGCTACAAGATTATTCGTGGTCATCCTTATGATCCTGTGCTTGAGCATGGCTTCATCTGGAACCAGCGTATGGGTATGGATGTATTCAAGAAGATACCAAAAGACGCAAGGGTAATCGTTGCAGAGGCAGTCTGGCAGTACAGCCACCATGTCTTGGCTGGGTTACGAGACCACAAGGGACCAATATTGACTCTGGCTAACTGGAGCGGACAGTGGCCCGGCTTGGTAGGTATGCTGAATCTTAATGCGAGTCTCACCAAGATGGGAGTAGAGTACAGCACCATTTGGAGCGTGAATTTTGATGATGAGTTCTTCCTCAAAGGCATCAGGCAGTGGCTCAAAGAGGGAAAAATAACCCACGACACCAGCCACACCCGAAAATTAGACCCCATGAAGCTACCGAAAGAAGAAACCAAGCTTGGAAAAGCATTGGCAGATCAGCTCAGACATGAGAAAGCCGTCATGGGCATATTCGATGAGGGCTGCATGGGCATGTATAACGGCATAATCGAGGACGAACTGCTCAACCCCCTTGGGGTATACAAGGAACGCCTCAGCCAGAGCGCACTTGTAGCCAAGATGAAGACCGTTAGTGACTCTGAAGCCCGGAACATCAGGGACTGGCTCGACCTCAAAGGCATGACCTTCGTCACTGGCACCGATGAGGCTACCGAGCTAACAGACCGCCAGATTCTTGAGCAGTGCAAGATGTATATCGCTGCTATTCGGATCGCTGATGAGTTTGGTTGTGATCTCATTGGTATCCAGTATCAGCAGGGTCTCAAGGACATGGCGCCAGCCAGCGACCTAGTAGAAGGATTGCTCAACTGCAGTGATAGACCTCCGGTGCACCACGGGGAGACTGGAGTGGTGCTTTATGAGAGTAAACCATTGCCCCACTTTAACGAGGTGGATGAGGGGGCTGGACTGGACGCATTGATCACAAACAGGGTCTGGACAGCCATGGGGCTCAACCCTGATACAACGCTCCACGATGTCAGGTGGGGTGACTGGTACAAGGATGATTATGTATGGGTCTTCCTCATCAGCGGCAGCGCACCCCCTACCCACTTCAAAGACGGGTACAAGGGAGCCAGCAGCGAACGACAGCCACCCATGTACTTCCCATTGGGAGGAGGGACCCTCAAGGGAGACAGTAAACCTGGTGAGATTGTCTGGAGCAGGGTCTATGTTGAACCAACAGGGCTCTACGCTGATATCGGAAGGGGTTCTGTGGTTGATCTACCTGAAGAGGAGACTCAGCGAAGATGGGATGCCACCACACCAGCATGGCCAATCATGAGCGCTGTGCTCCACGGGGTAACACGGGACCAGTTCATGGCCAAACACAAGGCGAACCACATACAGGTTGTCTACGCCCCCTCATCTGGAGAAGCTGATAAGGCGCTTGCAGCCAAGGCAGCCATGTTCCATGAACTAGGCATCAAGGTAAACATCTGCGGCGACGTAAAGGTAGGTTAACCAATTGCATGTCATAGCTGTTGACTTGGGAGCCAGCAACGGAAGGGTGATGAAATGCACCTTTGAGGACGAGTTCAGGCTCGAGGAAGTGCACAGGTTCCCAAATGTTCCAATCAAGCGTGGAAAACACCTCCACTGGAACATACAGCAGCTATGGCGTGAGACAATCAAGGGGATTGACTGGGCGAGTGATGGTGGTCAAAGCATAGGTATCGACTCTTGGGGCGTAGACTTTGGTCTGTTGGATGCTCAGGGGAACCTTCTGGAGGACCCAGTGCATTACCGCGACCCAAGAACCAGCGGGATGATGGAGTGGGTCTTTAAACGAATCTCTCGCAGGGAAATATTCGACAAGACTGGAATCCAGTTCCTAGAACTGAACACCCTCTATCAGTTAGCGAGCTTATCTCGTAGACGAAAATCATTGCTCAGAAAAACTGGTACCTATCTTGGGTTTCCTGATCTCTTCAACTATTGGTTGACTGGGGAGAGACGAGCCGAGTACAGCCACGCAACCACTACCCAATGTTATAATCCATTGGAGAAGCGCTGGGACCTAGAACTCCTTGAGGCAATTGGAGTCTCAACCGAGATTTTCCCCGATATCGTATACCCGGGGGATATCCTTGGTACAATGAAGAACATGAACGTCTCCATTCCAGCCTGCCATGATACAGGAAGCGCCGTAGTAGCGGTTCCAACCACAGACACCGATTTTGTCTACCTCAGCAGCGGAACATGGAGCCTCATAGGAACCGAGACCAAGACACCGATAATCAACGATGAGGTGTATCAGCAGAACTTCACCAACGAGGGGGGCGCCGAGAAAACAAACAGGCTCCTCAGAAACCTCCCCGGATTATGGTTCGAACAGGAGCTTCTCCGTGAATGGACCGGCAAGGGCTCAAGGGTAACCTATGATGACCTCAACCAACTGGCAACAGGCACCGAGGCTTTTAGATCAATCATCGACCCAGCCGATCCAAGGTTCATGGCGCCCGGAGAAATGACCTCAAGAATAATAGCCTACTGCAGGGAGCATGGTGAGTCGGAGCCCATGAGCATGGGGGAGCATATTAGGTGTGTTTATGATAGCCTTGCCTTGAGTTATCTTCGTGGTCTTGAGCAACTGGAATCCATCACTGGCAAGCATTATCATATCCTCAATGTGATTGGGGGAGGCTCATTGAATCAGTTCCTCAACCAGCATACTGCAGATATCACCCAGAGAAAAATAATCGCTGGACCCGTAGAGGCAGCTGCTCTTGGAAACTCCATAGTCCAGTACAAGTGCATCGGGTTACTGCGGGACATCAGTGAGGCTAGATCGGTGCTGAAAGAGACGCTGGAGCTTCCCGTGTATTACCCAAGGGATGAGTTGGAGTGGGAAAACGCCTATAACCTCTACTTGGGGTTGATCCAACAATGATAATCGGGTTAATCTCAGACACTCACGATAATGTCCCATACATCAAGAAGGCTATAGAGCGCCTCAAAGAGGAAAGAGTCAAGCTCGTACTCCACGCAGGGGACTATATCTCAGCATTCACCGCCAAGCCATACGTGATGCTTGATGTGCCCCTCATAGGTGTCTTCGGGAACAACTGCGCCGAGACCGAGGTATTGAAAAGGGTTTACTCTGAGGTGGGATGCGATCTCAGAGGTTATTTTACCGAGGTTGAGATCGATGGACTCAAGATCGCTTTAATGCATGGTCACCGAAAACAGGACGAGGACAAGGCGTTCAACGGCGAATATGCTGTGGTAGTAAGGGGGCATTCGCATAAATCATCGATTTCCGAGGAAAACGGGGTGCTAGTTATCAACCCGGGGGAAGTCTGTGGATACGTTACAGGCACCCATAGCATTGGTTTCCTTGATACAGAGAAAAGGTTCGCATGGATAAGCGAACTAGACTAGGCGCAGAAACGCCTGATTACTTCAGCTTGGACTTGGGATACTTTGTAGACAGAGTCTAGATCAACCCACTCTACAGCTGCATGGGCGCCATCCCCATTGGGTCCATAAGCCACAGCTGGTATCCCTTTATCATAGATGATCTGGGTGTCCATCCAGCCAGAGCCTCCGATGAATCGTGGCGCAGCCCCCATTATTCTCTTTGTCTCCTCCTCTAAGAGCTTGCATATCTCCTCTTCTGGGCTGATCTCCATGGGGCCCCTGTAGAAAGTGATCTTGTAATCTGCCTTGAACTTGGGGTCATCCTCACTGAGACTCTGTAAAAGATGCTGCATCTCTGTCTCTACGTCTTCACGAGTCTCCCCCGGTATCAAGCGTCTCTCGATCTCCAGTTTACACCTATCAGGATACGTGCTCAGCTCGCGTCCACCTCCAATGATGCTCGCGTGAACGCTACCCGGTCCTACCAATGGGTGCTCATCTTCCAGCAAGATGTTCTGGAGCGCCTCTAATCCGATGAGGACGTGCCCCATCTTGGCGATTGCATCAATTCCTGACTTGTATTTGCTCCCGTGTGCGGCGAATCCATGGGTCACCACATCGATCCACGCGAATCCCTTGTGGGCTACCTGGATATTGGCGTTTGTAAATTCGCCAATAATAGCCGCATCTACTCTCCGATCCTTCATCAAGTGCTCGGTACCGATACTGGCAAACTCCTCATCACATACACAAGCTACAACAACATCTCCACTCAACTCAACACCAGAGTCAACAATAGCTTTAACCGCACCTAGGCTCGCTGACAATCCGCCCTTCATATCAAAGCTACCACGCCCATAGA
>CAZZFH010000042.1:0-2614 GCA_964653295.1 uncultured Candidatus Bathyarchaeia archaeon
CATCCTCGATTTCCTGCATCTCCTGATCATCGATACTATCAAGAGTATCAGATAATGACTCCAGTGCCTTGTTTGTCTCCTCCCATCCCTTCTTCAAGTTCTCGAATTCCTCGGGATGCTCCTCAAAGAGCTTCTTGGACTCCTTGGCTATCTCCTTAGCAAAACCCATTCCCGTTAGAGAAGTAAATGGATTCATGAGAACATTGGTAATCGCTACACCAATCTGTCCCTTTTTTACCGACTCAGAGGTCTCTGGATCAATGTACCATACCAGCTCCCAAGGAGCCATATTAACAAGGGGACCAGCCTTCGCATGTAGTAGCTCTGAGGTTGCTGCTGCTTGTTCCTGTGCAGTCATCGATCCAGTGCCAGCATCTTGAGTGGTTGTTGAGCCTGTTCCCATGGTTTTCGCGTCACCCATCTGCTCAAACTCGCCAATCATATCGCTAAGCTGAGCAGTGATTGAACCCATCCGGGTCAAAGCCTCGACGCTGAAACCTTCACTGTTGTTGATCATCTCCTCCAAGCTTTTCAGCCACTCCTTGTATTTCTTTACCAAGTCACGCCATTTCTTGACAAGCTTTCTGAACTCTCTGAGTTGAGCTAGTTTCTGGCTGATATGTCTCTGTTTCTCAAGTAACTCGTTCTGGTGCGCTGCTCTCCAATCACTCATCTAGGTCACCTCCATTCTCTTCAACCTCAATTTTCGGTCCCGTTCCTTTCAATACCGCCACCTTTACTGGTCCAATTAGATGCTTCAACTCCTCTGCATCGCCATCCGCCGCCATAACAGCGCGGAGTAAGTCTACTGTCGATGCAGGATATGGGAAAACTATAGCCTCCTCAGCGGTCTCTTCTGGTGGGAGTGCGGCTGATAGTAGTCTATCCCAGAAATCTGGTTTACTTGCCCATGATTTGAGTTGTTCCAAATGGGTGACTGTGATGGGTGTATTGTCCCCGGAGATTTGTCGCCTAGCCTCCCTCAGTATCGCGTCAAGCACTGGTGGAAGCTCTTTCTCAATTATGTGCCAACCCTGCGCATAAGCAATAGCCTTCAAGGTCTCGCTATCGACTGTAATCCTTTTTACACCCATACCATCGCTAGACTGAGTTTCATCAAGGTCTATCAAACCAATATTTCTCGCCTCATTCGCCAATGACGGTCCCCCGAAAAGCCAATCATCAGACTTCGCCTCCTCTGCCCTGCGCTGAGCCCTCGCCCACTGATGAGCAACAAAACGCTCCCTGTCCTCAGCAGGTGGAGGTCCAACAATTAATGAATCTGGTTTCCGAATGGACTCCAATATTGATGGACTCTGCTCCAATAAGGGACGAACACTATCCGCTGCTCTCCCCCTCAATACAATTACTGTTCTGGGTGGAACCGCTTGACCAGTCAAAACAATGTACCCATTACCCGTGAATGCAGTCGTTAGATCCGTGATATAGGTGGTTTTACCCCCAGCTTCGGCTCCTGCAACAATGTCATAATCCTCTGTCTCGCCATCAAGAATCGAGAACACCCTGTTTTTCACCGCATTGTAGGGTACAGTAGTGGCAACTGGACCTAGTGATCCATTTAATACCTCCTCGATGTTTTGGAGGGTTTCCACGTATCTTAACTGGAATGAGCCAATGGAACGCGTCCAAGCAACCCTAGGTAATAATGGGCTACTTTTCTCCATATCAGTTAATGTGAGTGAGGATAAGGCATGGCTGGATAACGCTTGAGCAATGATAGATGGTGCCCTTGCATATATCGTCACGATTGCACCCAGTACTCCAAGCTGCGTTGCTGCATCAATTGGATTTCCTATTCTCCTCAACGCTGCCTTGAATGGTTCCTCTGAGGAGACAACCACCTGATCGGTACCGAAAAACTCCTCAACCCTAGGACTCAAACCCACCCTTTTCTTGACAACATAAGGTACATCAAAGTCAAGACCTCCTCCAGCGACGATAACAATAGTACCATTGTTTAACCTATCAACAAGGTTCTCATGGTCTCGACCAGCATAGACTATTATTGATACCTCTGGTTTTGGCCATACCACAAAAACCAAGTCTTCACTCCAGATGGCGGTCGAATACCATGCCAAGGCATCGGCGCCAGTTATCATGATGTCTTGTACTCCCTCGACCGCCCCAGCAAAGACACCTGATACTCGGTCAGGTGATGGTACTTGGAGATCGATTGTAGCAATCTCAGGAATGAACTTACTCATGGAGAGTCACCTCCAAAGAGCTTCTCTAGATCTAATTTGATCTGGAAACCATCTGTTGCGCCACTTCCGGTTTTTATACCCGTATCTACGACATCAACAGCATTACCCAGATCAAGGGGGACATCAGACGGAGGTGGAGTCGAGAACCCTCCAAGCCCTGTGGGGTTAATACTTGCATCTCCCGGTCTCACCATGTTCAATGGTGATCCACTTGGTGGAGCGATTGTAGTACCTCCCATATGAATTGTTTTTGGAGGAGGAATTGTAATGTTCATTCCATCAATCATAGTGGTTCCAGATGGTGGACCCCAAGGCAAAGTAATCGCGCCATCAAATGTGGCTGTAGCTGATCCCGGTTTGAGAGAGTTGGGTGGGGGCAATGTAATCGC
>CAZZFH010000042.1:2714-10838 GCA_964653295.1 uncultured Candidatus Bathyarchaeia archaeon
ATGTGGCTGTAGCTGATCCCGGTTTGAGAGAGTTGGGTGGGGGCAATGTAATCGCGCCATCAAATGTGGCTGTAGCTGATCCCGGTTGGAAAGAGTTGGGTGGGGGCAATGTAATCGCCCCATCAAATGGAACTGTAGCTGATCCTGGTGGTCCATGTGGCAGCGTTATGGCATCCGGGTAAGGTACTGTGCCTGATGTTGATGGTGGCCCCGTAGAGGGCCCAGGCCATAGGTTTCCCGGTGGTAGAGTTGGTGTTGAGTCTGGTATGTTTTTAGCTGCGTTTACCGCTTCTGGGGAGTTTGCAAGTTCTTTTAGCCATCCTATTTCTTCCGGACTTACTAGGCGATACATTCGGTAGTCGATGTCCAGTGATGCTGCGTTTTGTAGGTTTTCCCAGAACTCTGGGTTTTGGGACATCCTGTTTAGCCAAGCTAGGTCATTTGCGTCGAATACGACTGGTTTGCCGTTTTTCGCTAACCGTAACTTTGTAGCCAATGTAAGAAGAATATTTTTTTCAGCACTTGAGAAATCCAGATAATACCCAAGTTTTTGGGCTGCAACAGGAAGCGCCTCAGCGTAATCATCAAAGGGTCTACCGATCAGCTTCTCTATACCTGCTTCGAATTCATCAAGATCTTTTCCATCATAGATCTTGTTTGCCTCAGCTATATTACTCGAAGGTGCTTTAGAAGCTCCTGAGCTAGCATCAAGGGCATCGTCGGCACCAGCAGCCCCACTTACTATACCATCCGCTGCTCTGGCTCCATCAGCGGCTTCATCAGCTGTACCAAGTAAACGTACAACTAGTTTTGCGCCTCCCTTCCCAAGGTTTAATGCTAATTTTGCGACTCCAACAACGGCGTCGGCGAGGTCTGCCCACCACATCATATCCTTGACGCCACCAGCCTTGTTCCATTCATTGTACAGGTTTTGTATTCCCGTGCTTTCTCGCAACAGGGTCTCTAAGGCTTCGCTATATTTCTGGACCCCATCAGAAAAGTCGCCGATATTACCTCCCATTTGCGTCATCATGTCGTCCACTAGAGTATTTAGTTGGCCTTGGAGTTGAGCCTCTTTTATCATTGCTGAGGTCCACTCATTTGAAGCATCAATATCTTGGAGTTGTTTCCATCGTGCATAGTCTGCATCGTTTAACTCCCATTTGGCGTCCTCTGCATCGAAGAACTTCAGTATATCATCATCAAATTTTCTCCCAGACATAACCGGATAACCATACAGTGGCTGTAGATGATCGACCACGGGTTCAAAATCGGTCTCTTTCTTTGGTTTAAGAACGAATAAGTCCAAGAACCCCGTGCCCAGCATCATGACGGTTAACGGGGTTCTATAAGTCGATGCAAGGTCCAGCGCGTTCAATAGATAAAGTTCACCAACTGTGAGAGAACCCATGGCATTGCTTTCCTCCCCAACAGAGGTGGTTCCCACCGAACTTACCATGTACTCGTCAGCTGGGAAGTATTTGTTGAGAGATACGGTTACCTGGACTGAGCCTCCTTCTTCAAGTGATCCCCCTGATAGTGTCAGTACGCCACTCCCGTAGCTGTGGCTCCATGGGGATGGTACGTTTAATATTAACAGGTTTCCTGCGAGTGTTGGATCTATCGTGAATACAATTGTGGTAATGGGGTTTTCCCCTTCTGGGTATTCAAATACAAGGTATCCGTTGTAATCCATTGGTCCAGCGTATTCTCCGACTAGATCAGAGGCGTATCCTGATGCTGTTAGGATAAGCCCTACTACTAAGATAGGTCTCAAAAAACTCAATGTAAGTCAAAAATAACATTAATTCTATTATTTATTATAATTTGTGGGTATCTTCCTGCCTGAATGTACAAAAAACGCATTTTTTTAACATTTATTATCCGATTTCGTAGCGTTAATGATATGTTTAAAGTTTATTTTTTGTATAATTTTATAGTTTAAACATATTGAAACTTTTAAAAAGTGGATTTATTGTTATTTGACTGTAAGTAAGGCTTGTACAGTACGGGTTTTTTGGAGAGTGCATATGAATTAGTTTGAGATTAACATTAAATCTAAATGATCCATGATTCACGTATTCTCATGGAAGACGTTATCTCAGAACTTAGACAAGCCGTGAAAGACAATGATCCAGAGGCTGCAGAAATTGCTGCAAAGAAAGTAATAGAATATGGCATTGACCCTGTACAGGCTATCACCAAGGGTCTCACTGAGGAATTAAGGGAGATTGGTGACAAGTTTGGGACCGGGGAAATCTGGTTCATTGATCTAATGGCTGCTGCAAACACTGTTCAAGCTGCTGTTAGTATTCTTGAGCCAGAGATTAAGAGAAGAAATATACAGACAGTGAGTATGGGAAGGTTCTTGATTGGTACTGTCGAGGGCGATATTCATGATATTGGGAAGAATATTGTGACTCTTTTGTTGAAGGCAAACGGGTATGAGGTTATTGATATTGGTGTGGATATCCCTGCAGAGGTATTTGTTGAACATGTAAGGAAGTATAAGCCAGATTTCCTAGGGTTAAGCTCACTATTAACCAGTTCAATGCCTCAACAGAAAAAAGTAATACAAGCCCTCATCGAAAATGGGTTAAGAGACAAAGTAAAAATCATTATTGGCGGCGCAGCAGTCAACGAAAAATGGGCATCTGAGATAGGCGCAGATGGTTTTGCAGAAGATGCAATTGACGCAATCAAGGTAACCAAGGCATTGACTTTGAAGGAGGGGAAGGGCGATTAAATCAAGACCATCCCGATTTGAGATACTATCCCAAGATGATATTGAGGAGGTTCACTCTAATTCGATGAGGGTGCTTGAGGAAATTGGTTTCAAGATCCACAACGACGAAGCATTACAGATATTAACAGACGCGGGGGTTAGTGTTGACCTTGAGAAAAAAACCGCGTTTATCCCAAGAGACCTAGTAGAGAGGTCTCTTCAAGGCATACCTTCCTCATTCAAATTGTATAACCGTGAAGGCGTCAACCCCATTGATATTGGTGGGGATGAGGTTTGGTTTGCCCCCGGGACCACGAGCGTCAACCTATTGGACCATGTCACAGGTGAGCCCCGGTTAGCCGAGACACAGGACTGTATAGATCATGCAAGGCTTGTGGACGCCCTAGAAAATTTGGCTTTGCAGTGTACATCTATTGTGCCCGGCGATGTTCCAAATGAGGTTAAGGACTGGTACCGGCTCTACATCAACATTGTAAACTCCCAGAAACCCCACTTCACAGGGCCCTTCACCAGAGAAGGATTCTACGATATGAAGAAGATACTTGAGACGGTCGCGGGTGGAAAAAAGGAATTAGCCGAGAAACCCCGGGCATATATTTGTGTTGAGACATCGTCTCCCCTCAGGATAGGCGAGATTCCCTGTCAAGCACTTATAGAATGCGCAAGGGCAGATATCCCAGTCGAGATAAGGTTCCTTGGCGGTCTGGGCTCCCTTGCACCCATTACTCTCATTGGGTCTCTGGTCCAGCAGACAGCAGAGTTTCTAGGGACCTTGGTGATTCATCAATTGGCTAATCCTGGTGCTCCCGTTGTCTGGTGTGGCACCCCAGCGCTATTTGACATGAAGTACGGCACACCCATCTTGAGCGGTATCGAGACTGTGATGATGGAGACAGCCATGACTCAGGTCGGGAAATACTACAAGATTCCTACTGGAGTTAGAACCCTGTGTAGTTCTACCAAGGTCTTGGACGCTGAGACTGGGTTGGAGTCTGGAATAGGTTTGATGTTATCCGCTTTATCTGGCACCAATATTATTCAGGGTCCGGGGCAGATGGGAAACGCCAATCTGCATAGCCTGCAAAAGCTGGTTATTGACCATGAGATTTGTGGTATGGCGTATCATTTGATGGATGGTATGAGTGTTGGTGAGGATGCCTTCGCCTTTGATTTGATTAAGAAGGTGGGTCCCGGGGGGACCTATTTCTTGGAGAAACATACACGTGAGTATCTCAATAAGGAAATCTATCATCCCTCAGATATAATCGACCGACAAACGTTGCCCCAGTGGAAGAGAAGTGGTTCTCAGGATGTCGGTGAGCGTTCTAGAGAGTACTTGGAGAGGGTTCTTGCTACCCATGAGCCAGCTCCGTTGGATGATGATATAAAACGTGATCTGGATGATGTTGTAAGGGCTATTATGAAACGATATGGCATTGGTTCATTGCCTATTCGTCCATTTTCTGATTAAATTTATTTGATCCAAGATTTTATCCATTATTAAATGCTAAATATTGGTGGATTGATATGTTCCAATTCTTAAACTTTAACGAGATCGAGTGGGAAGACACACCAAGAGGGTATTATCTCACAGATGTAAAACAGAAAGTACTTTGGGAAGACCCAAAAACAGGAGCAACCCTAGCCTTGGTGAAGTTTCCCAAGGGAGTTGCGGATAAGATACATTCTCACCCAGAGGCAACCCAGATAACCATTGGATTGACTGGTGGCTTACTCATGCCTCCGGACAATAAGCCTATGAAGATCGAGCCAAATATGGTTGTTACAGCGCTTCAGGGTGGGAAACATGGTGCAACAGATTTTACCGAAGAAAGTATAGTTTTATTCTTCTGGAGTGGGTCACCTAAACCGGATATACACGAGTAAACCTCTCTCCAATACTTTTATTCTTTCTTTACTGTTGATTTTGAGTTTAGTAGGTTTGAGTGAGGCAAAGACAACTGAAGAATTAGTATGGCTTCTTCAGGAAGGGGTTGGAGGAGGGGCATCTTGAGAGTGTCTTTGATAATCCTTGGGCTAGTGGGGCTTAGTGGGCGTACTGTGGTGATGTGGCGGTACTGACATCAAGAGAAACATTTGAAGCATATCCGTGCTTGGCTAGACAAACAATAGAATATATTATCATCACACTTCTCTTACACTAAGTATGGGGCAAGAAAACAAACTAGAACAAGAAGTACGGGCCATATTCAAACGAAACCGATGGCTCATATTATCAACCTCATCCCCCAAAGGGGCGCCTCAAAGCAGTCTAGTTGTCTATGCTAGCGATGGATACAAGATCATAATATTAACAGGGGAGAAAACCCAGAAAATAAAAAATCTAGTACGAAACCCCATCGCAAGCATCACCATCCCATTTTACAAGAATTTTATCCATAGAATGATTACCATTGCTCCTCCTGCATCCATAGTTCTCAAGTCTAACGCTGAGATTATTGATTTCAGTGATGAGGCTGTATCGGGTTTTTATCAAAGGGTTCTTCGTTTTAAGCTTCCTGAAGTAGTTGAGGAAGGTAGTGTCTGGTTGAGGCTTGAGATCGGTGGGACTGCAACTTGTCATGGTGTGGGTGTTAGGTTATTCGATCTACGAGACCCTGAGAAGGCACACAAGATCATCCGTCTAAATAATCGATGATTAATCCCTACGTTCCTTACTCGTTTTTTGGGTCAATTCTAATATTGTGGATACCAGCAGATCAGGAGTTTCATGCATTCCTAAGAAATGAGATGCTCCTTCTAAGACTTTTAACTCAGAACCAGGGATACTCTCTGCATACTCCCGAACTATATCCACATCTACAATACGGTCAAGTTCACCAGCTATCACCAGACAAGGACCAGAATACTTTGATGTCCAATCACAACCCTCATAATTAATGGTAGCTTGGGCATGCTTATGATACCCTATAGGTGACGTTGGGTACTTTGTTGATAATGCACGTTTTTGAATATCCTCCATATAGTCTCTAATATACTCGGGAGTATAACACATACCAAGCAACCAAGCTGCATCTTGCTCAGGAATCTTTCCTTCTGAAAACACTTTAACCCAGTCATAGAACTCCTTGTTTGCATCATTGAAATTGGAGGCAGAGCATCCGATGATTAGGCTCTTAACAATATCAGGGCGCCGATAAGCTATTTCTTGTACTATGAGTCCTCCCATTGAGAAACCTGCTATGTGTGCATGAGGTAAGTCAAGAACGCTCAGTAGTTGGATTATGTCCTCTGCCATTAATTGGTTGGAGTACTCTGTATCTGGGCAGCTCGTTTGACCTGTCCCTCGGTTGTCGTTAATGATGACTTTGTGGCTCTGAGATAGGTGTTCTATGATGAGTTTTGACCAGGCTTCTGATGATGAAGCGAAGCCTTGGATCATTACTAGAGGTGTTCCTTCTCCATGTACCTCATAATACATCTCGATATCGTTGATTTTGACTTTCGGCATAGAATATGCTTTGTTTATCGTGATTTAACAGTATGGAGAAAGGTTAAGGTTGGAGATCACTGCTAAAGTGCCCTGCAACAGCCTTCCATTTCCCATCAATCTTCTTCCACACAAACAAATACTTCTGGTGATCCTCAAAAGGACCATCAGGACCATTCAAGTAAGCAACAGTCGTACCAAGATCATACGCCAAATCCCCTGACTCAGCTACCTCAATCCTCATGGGCTCTCCGATAGCCGAGAGCAAAACATCCTCATAGAAGGCTTTCAAAAAAGGATAATTAGCCTCTTTACCCACCAGCTGAGCCATACCCGGTGCCTGAAGTATGAAATTATCCGCCATCAACTGGTCGAATATCTCATCAACCTTCTTCGAATTCTCCAGCCTGAACCATTCCTGATTAGCAGCCCACACCTTCTTCTTCTCAACTTCAATATCAACCATTCAACTCACCATAAAACAGAGACACTCTATTCTACTGGATATTTAATGGTTTACTGTCTACACAAGATACCATAAACGAGAATCCAATTTGAACCACCATAAGAATAGCCGCTAACAGGGGGAGGGGGGTACGCTTGGAAAACCGAGAAACAAGTTATTTCACTAAAAGAAGCTATAATAAGGCTTCTTTCTGATCCTGATCTATACAAAAAAGTGGTAGAGTGACCGTGAAATCAGCTACCAATTACGATTAACTTCTTCACCAATTAACATAGACCAATCTATCTAATACCTCATAAAAATTAGATTGAGGTGGAATCAGACCTTATCAAAAGGCCAGACAGGTCTCGGAATATTATGGTAGGTAAACCAGCTAAGATTCGGTGTGGTCAAACCCGGAGCATCCACCTCAATCACCATCTTACTAAAAGGCTCATAAGCAGCCCTAAAATGCCCCCTGCTCTTCAATACCAGAATCTTCTTGTCTGTAGGCTCAATCCCATTCCGGCGATAAATCTCGGGATCATTGGGCGCATGGCTCCTCTCCGTCAAAATAATCTCGATCCCATCCACATCAATCACAGCAGTCCGTCCAACATCAGCCGGCACACCCACAGCCATCGCCTTATGA
This sequence comes from uncultured Candidatus Bathyarchaeia archaeon, assembly GCA_964653295.1. Classification (GTDB taxonomy): domain Archaea; phylum Thermoproteota; class Bathyarchaeia; order TCS64; family TCS64; genus RBG-16-57-9. Next base: position 10,009 of record CAZZFH010000042.1, read on the forward strand.
ATAAACCTGCCATCAGTAACAGTCCTAACAGTCCCAGAGACCATCAAGGGCTCACCATGGAAACCATCAGTCTTTGCCCCGATCTTCATAGAAAGAGTGCCTTTCACACCCACATCAATAGCCCTCTGCACCGCCTCAGGGTCTTTTATGCAAGCTAACCCCACATTCTTGGCGCCCTGCTTGAGTAACTCCCTGAGAATTTCCGTCCCATCCCCCGGTGCTCCACCACCAGGATTATCCGCAACATCCGCCAAGACAATCGGGCCTTCAAGGGCATTCATCGCAGTGGAAACCGCCTCCTTTATCGATATAAGTGGCTTGAGGAACTCTTCCCTCATTTGCCACATCTGCTCACCCACCTCATCAGCTAACCTCTGCGCAAGCTCAGGATCGTTATCTGTAACCGCGACAACAGCCGAGCCCACCCTCTCAACATCAGCATACGGGAAAGCTGGGAAAAGACAAACATTCAAGACCCCTGATTGCTTCTCCAATTCCCAAGCTTTCTCAAGCAGCTTGACCATCGGGCCCTCCGTTGTCCGTTGATTAATCGTAGGGGGCACCATGGGGAGCTTCTTGAAAGCCACAGTGGGCTTAATCTCGCCCCTCATAGCACCGACCAGGGTTTCGGCTGCCTCTACGCCTCTCTCATACATGTCAATATGGGGGTTAGTATCATAACCGAAGATTCCGTCACAGTTCTCTATCATCAAACCCGATATCAATCCATGGAGATCCAGGGTAACTATAACAGGAGTATCTCCAACAATCTGCTTTACCTCCCTCAGCAGAGTCCCCTCCGCCTCGGGGACACCCTGAGCCACCATAGC
>CAZZFH010000043.1:0-10795 GCA_964653295.1 uncultured Candidatus Bathyarchaeia archaeon
CTTAAGACGACCTGATCAGGATACGTGAAGCATACATCGAGAAATACCACCCAGCGCACAAGAGTGAAGCATAAACATGTCTGCTACATCCGGCGTCAGGCCCACAAAGGGCTACCTCATGGAGACAAAGAGGCGCATTCAGACCGTGGAGCGTGGAACCGAGTTCCTAAAGCTCAAGCGGGATCAGCTTGCAAAAGATCTGACGGAGAGCCTTGATGTCCTTAAGGGTAGAAGGGGCTTACTTCTGAATAATCTTCAGGAAGCCTATGGAGCCCTGACTGCGGCCTATCTGAGTTTAGGCCCCATGGAAGTACAGAGCCAGACAAAGAGCATCAAGAACACCCTCGAACTAGAGGTTCTCCCACGTAGCGTGATGGGGGTCATATATCCCTCTGTGAGGATCAAAGAGAGGCCTGAGATAGCCGCTGAGCTTGATATCACTTTGGCTTTTGCGGCTGAGAAAGTCTATGAGATCATCGAGGAGTTAATCAGGCTCGCCGAGTTTGAGGAGCGTGTATCAAGGATCGCTGAGGAGCTGGGTTCTACCAGCAGGAAGGTAAACGCGTTGGAGAACATGGTAATACCTGATATGAAGTATATCATAAAGTTCATCGAGGACAAGCTCGACGAGGAGTCGATGGAGGAGCTGGTCAGGATGAAGTTAATTGGGGGTGCAAAATCATCACAAAAATGAATCTAGGGACCGATTATGTGGTTCTAAGAACACATGCACGTATAGCGGACCTACTGAACAAGGAGCAGATGCAGCACCTATCCGAGGCATCAGACATCGACGAGTTCATCTCACGCCTCAAGGACACACCTTACGGGGAGATCGAGGTCGAGCGAGACGATAAGATCGCTATAAACTTGGAGAAGGTCTTCACTAAAAAGTTCACTGAAAGGATAGAAGAGATCGTGAAGATAACCCCAGCTAAGATGGGGGAGTTCCTTCATGCCTACTTCGACTTCAGGTTCGAGGTGCTGAACCTTAAACGTATTCTAAGAGGAAAGTTCACTGAGAGCAGTGCTGAGGAGATCTCTGATTCACTGATACCCATATCCTATATAATTCGGGATTATGGTGCATTGATCGGCTTAGGGAGCCTTGAGGATGTTGTAAGAATGCTCGGTAACACCAGTTACAGGAGCCTCATCGAGAAGCTTGAGCTATACAAGGAATATGACGCTCTCTGGCCTCTCGAACTTGAACTCAACTACATCTATGCGAGAAACATACTGCGGCTGACAGAGAGTCTACCAGCCAAGGATAGACACATCGTGAATAGCCTCGTGAAATACGAGACTGATGTCGAGAATGTCCTCATCGCTATCAAGCGAAGAGGAAAATCCGAGGTAAATCTAGACGAGATATTCCCAGTAACTTATGGTATCGATAAGGATGACTTGAAACAGATCATCGAAGCTGAGAGCCTACCCAAGGTTATTGATAGCCTTGATGAGCCGTACAAGTCGGTTCTTGAGCCCATCACGACAGGTGATATCGCCCTCGTTAGAGCCATGCTCCGTAAAGGTAAGTATGATGCAGCCACTAAGGCTCGTGCTGGTAACCAGTTTGGGTTCAACGTGATACTCGCTTTCCTCGTCTATAGTGAGATCGAGAAGGACAACCTTGTGGGTCTTGCTTGGGGCGAGGTGCAGGGTCTGAGTCCAGAGCATCTGTTGAAGTATATCGTTATTCCTTGGGACTAACCCTTTTACACTATTTCTTACATTATTCTCTTATGAGTCATAGAGTAGAGACCGTCTATTTTGATGGTAAAGGAAAACAGTATACAGAGGAGACCTTGAAGCTTGCTAAGAAGCGGGCTGATGAGCTGGGTATCAAGAACATCGTTGTCGCCTCCTATACTGGATATGTTGGGGTTTTGGCGTCTGAGGTCTTCAAGGATTATAACTTGGTTGTATCGGCTGGTATGATGGGGTTCACAGAGCCCAATGTCCACAGGATGATCCCAGAGAACAGGGAAAAAATTGAGGCAAATGGCGGTAAGGTATTCTATCATCTCCATAGCTTTGGAGGGCTGGGTAGGGCTGTAAAGCAGAAGTTTGGCCCGATTCAGGTGGATGAGATCATCGCGTATACTCTTAGGACCTTTAGTCAGGGTGTCAAGGTTTGCTTGGAGATTAGCTGTATGGCGTGTGATGCTGGTTTAATCAAAGCCGATGTACCAAGTATCGCGATCGCTGGTAGTGGCGGTGGGGCTGATACTGCTGTGGTGCTCATGCCTGTTAATACGCATCGTTTCTTTGATACCAAGGTAATGGAGATCTTATGTAAGCCGAGGATAGGGTAAACCCCTATCCCCTAAGGTGAAAAAGGGCTCTTATCTTTCTAGTAGCATGGTTTTTACCCACCATTTAATCAGTGGTGCCATTAGTACTATCCAGTTTAGGGCGAATGTCAGGTTTTGTGGGTCCATTTCCATGGTTATTATGATCTGGTTCACTGTTATGTAGTTATGCTGAATACCTGTAATATCGATCAGTAATACATATCGTTAACATGGGTTATCCTTGGGTAAACTTCAGTATTTTAGCACCTGTATTTGTTAAAAAACTATATTATGTGAGGCATAGATTAAGTTAAAACTATCAATTTATAGTCATCAATATATCGTAAAAATCGGTATCCTTTATAAAGGAAGTATATAAACAAGACAATGAATGGATGCCAAAGATCCCAAAATAAACAGAATACTCAAACAAAGATTACGGGAAATTTACGAGGAACGATTCCAGAAGGCCGAGATACAGAGCGTAATGCAGTACCCCATGAAAGAAAATCAGTACCTTGTAATCTATAATCTCGATATCCTTGACTCACCCCCCATCATCAGGGCCAAGATAATTGTGGATGCAGCCACGGAAGAGCTAAAATTCTACGATCCAGCCCTCCTATAGGCGAACCTGTATGATCCTCATAGACCCTAATGTTTTCAAGGCGATGCAAGAGTTTGCCAAGAGCAATCACCCCAATGAAATAGTGGTTTTGCTGCGGGGAAGAAAGGAGGGAGATGATATTCATGTTACGGACTTTCTATTGCCGCCTTTTGGGTCCGGTGGCAAGGGCTCTGCCTCTTTTCCATCTCACATGCTACCAATTGATTTCACAATTATGGGTACCGCGCATAGTCATCCCAGTGGGGTGTTAAAGCCCTCAACGATGGATTTCCATAACTTCTATGGTCGTATAATGATGATAATTGGACCCCCATATGAGAAACCAAGGGCAGCAGCTTACTACAAGAGCGGCGAGCAGATACCTGTGAAGTTTAGCCCCCAACGATAATGGGGAAAATTGTTACAGTGTCTCCTTGGGTGATTTTGGCTGAGTCCCAGAGGCGTTTGTCGTTTACTATTACCCCGATTACCCTTCTATCATATGCGTACAATGTATGTTCGCCCAGCTGGGCTATGAATTCCCGTAGGGTTGATTTCTCCTCTATGGTGTATCTCATGGGTCTGGGGTACATCGATAATTTGAGTGAGTGATTTTCTTTATACTTTGTCCAATCCTAGCTCTTTTCGCTTCTGGACATATCGTGTGTACCAGGTATCCACGTTCTCGTGGGTTACATGGTCTTTATGGTGCCTGAAGCCCCCTTTGGCGGTTTGAGGTACGTGCATTAGTTCGTGGATGAGAGTTCGATCTTGTGCACCGGGTGGATAATAATCGAATTGCTCATGGATGACCTCAATGATGTAAGTTGGAGCCATATCCAGTGCCTCCTGCCATATTCTGCCGAGACCATGGATTCTTGCTATGGTGCGTTTGCTCTTGCTGCCCCTGCTTCGTATGCAGTGGATGTTGCTGAGGTCTATGTGGTCGAATTTGAGTATGTCAGTTATCTCTGTGATTCTTTTTTGTATGTCTGGGGCATCGTAGTACTGGATCATCTCATTACTTCTGGTGTGGGTGTTTTATTGGGGTTTGGATCGAAAACCTTTATTGGTTGGATGATCCATCCAATGCTGGTTTGGATCAACCAAAAATCAGCCCAAGAAAAATAGCCCTAGTAGCAGTACTAACAGCCACAGCCATAGCCACAAACTACCTGATGATAGGCGCACTCAATGTCAAGCTCATGGACCTCATAGTTTTCACGGCAGGATACATCTTAGGCTCAGGTCTAGGTGCCTTCACTGGAGGTCTGGTATGGCTGGTCTATGGCACTATCAATCCCTTTGGATTCAGCCTACCCGTCTTTGTATCAACTGTAATTGGTGAAGCCATGTTCGGTGTAGCTGGAGGGTTTTTCTCAGGCAAGGGTTCTGGGGTAGGGTTCGACTCATGGGCTGCTGTTACAGGGTTTCTCCTGACGTTTGTCTATGATTTCTTTACTAACATTGTTTCTGGGGTCACTGCTGGGATTTCTATTCAATTTGCTTTGATTACTGGTATTCCATTTATGTTGGCCCATACTGTCAGCAATGCGGTGTTTTTCGGGTTTGGATTCAAGCCATTAGTGAATTCAATAAACAAGGTGACGAAATAAATGAATGAAAACACGTACAAACTAATCGCAGTAGCGCTTCTATGCACCACAATAGCAGCAGGAGCCCTCGCGTTGAACTACAATTATCAACTGAGAGCCCTTGAAGAGGACTACGAGATTGTCTTATCTGAATTGGAAGACTTTACAGCCCAAGTCGATATCATGGTTGACTACGGGAACGGCACGGTTCAATGGTATAATGATACAAGGATACAGACAGGAGCAAGTGTCCTCGACGCCACCATCATAGTATGTGAAACCGAGTATCAGACTTCTGATTTCGGATCATTTGTAACCTCAGTAAACGGTGTAGCGCAGGATGCCTCCCATTTCTGGATGTGGAGCATCTATGATGACGAGTGGACTATGGGACCGGTTGGGGCAGACCAGTATAGCATCCATGATGGCGATATAATCGGGTGGACTTATACATCATTCTAGTAGGTATAGAACTATGGAACAGGTAAGACTCCTCGATCAACTTGTTTCAAAAACAGCGCCAGGGAGATCCCCTGACTTCACAAAAGCGCATATCCTGTACGCTATGATTCTGTTGAGAGACCAGAGAATCGGTAGAAAACAATTAGCAGAGGAGCTTCATCTCGGCGAGGGAACAATCAGGACTATACTAAGCCGATTACAGGATATGGGTTTAATTGAGATCAGTCGTCCCGGGGTCACACTGAGCAACACTGGACATGAGTATCTGAACGCTGTAACTGGGGTCTTGATGTGGAAGCCGCTCCCAGATACAGAGATTACTGTAGATGAGATAAACTGGGCTGTAATCGTAAGAGGCGCATCAAGTCGTATAAGACTCGGGGTAGAGCAAAGGGATCAAGCGCTTATACATGGAGCCACAGGCGCCACCACCATGATCTACCAGCAAGAAGCATGGGTCTTACCCGGCATAGATGAAGAGGTCGAGGATCAAATCCTCAAGAGCCTATCCGAATTTGATCCCAATGAGAACGATGTGGCTGTAATAGGGACTAGCAGTAACGGGTTTACTGCTACTCTAGGAGCTCTTGCAGCTGCGTTAGACCTTCTAGGTTAAGCATACTTTTCATTAACTCGATGTCTTTAAACTCACTGACAAGGTCTATTCTGTATGTATCATTTTGGCTATGGTTCCAATCTAAACCTTGATTTCCTAAGACAGTATGTGCCCAGCGCTGAGTTCGTGATGAAAGCATATCTGCCCAACTATGAGGTCCAGTTCAGGTTCTGGAGCAAGAGAAGACAGGGAGGAATAAGCAGCATCATCGAGAAGCCCGGGGGCTTGGTTCATGGGGTCATCTATGATTGTGATGAAAATGATTTGATCGAGCTGGATATCCTTGAGAGTGTACCTCAGGGGCTCTATAACCGAGAAACCTTCAAAGTACTAGGAGAAAACGGCGAATGGATTGACGCAGATCTCTACAGGGTGGCCAAACCCAAGGGACCATTTACCCCTGCTAGAGGCTATGTTGAGTTGATGATTACAGGGGCTCGTGCCCATGGGTTGGACCCAGAGTACATTAGGGTGATTGAGGCTATCTATGAGCGGTCACTCTGAGTGCTCGTAGACTACCTCGCCATTAATTATTGTCTTCAGTACCTTGGCTTTCAGTATCTCCTCGTGAGGTAGAGTCATAATATCCCTATCTAGTACAATAAAATCAGCGAATTTTCCAGCCTCAATCGAGCCCTTCTCGTTTTCTGTGCCCTCAAGATAGGCTGCGTTCCAAGTGTATGCCCTGATGGCGTCCAGTATGGGTATTGCCTCATCCTTGCAGAGATATCTATCGCTTCTGGATTTCCTTGCGACGCATCCATAGATTCCTGTGAGGGCGTAGCTGGTGCCGAATCCATCACTGTTCCCAGCAGCCATAATCCCATGGTCCCTGAAGCTCTTCATGGGATAGTATCCGCAGAGCCTTTCTTGTCCAAGGGTTGCGATGTGGCTATCTCCGATGGGATAGCAGAAACCTATGGAGGCACTGATGTTTACCCCAAGCTCCTTGATCTTTTTCAACTGTCTAGGGAGAACATAACCAGCGTGCTCAATGCGGTGCCTGTGATCGGGCCAAGGCTTCACCTTGAGGGCTTCCTCTATAGCCTCTAATGACATGTCTATGGCTCTGTCCCCTATTGCGTGGATACAGACCTGTAAACCAGCGATATGGCATCTGGTTACCTCATCGACTAGCTCTTCTCTTGTGCACCTGATGATACCCTTGTTTCCCGGGTCATTGGTATAATCCTCGTGCAAGGCTGCTGTAAGACTCCCCATGGCGCCATCAGTACCCACCTTAACCCCTACCACCCTGAGCCGGTCACTCCACTTGAAGGGTGTGCGTATTCCCTGTCTGGCTAGATCGCTTGTGGCGTATCCCTTGTAGGGCGTCATGCCGTCCAGCATTAATCCGATTCTGATATTGAGTCGGTTATCTCTATCCAGTTTCTGGTATGCTAGTGCCTGTGGTGCCTTGATGTGGGCTTCATGGATGCTTGTCAAGCCCCAGCTGAGATACATCTGCTCCAATATTGGCCAGTTTTCAGTAAGTAACCCGGTCTCTTCCTCCGGGCTTGGAGTGGGTATGATTCCTCTGACCATATCCATTGCAGCTATCTCGTCTAACCTGCCCGTTGGCTCTCCGTTCTCGTCTCTCTCAATGTTCCCCCCCGGTGGCTGAGGCGTATCCTTGCTTATCCCCGCCATTTCCAATGCTAGGCTGTTGGCTACCGAGTTATGCCCACCAGCCCTCCCCAAATAGATCGGGTGGTCGGTGGATGCCCTATCTAGATCGTATCTGTTGGGGAATCGTTTATCCCCCCACTGGGACTCATCGAACCATGATCCAATAACCCATTCACCTGGAGGCTTGGACTCCGCCTTATCCCGTAGAGCCTTCACTACATCCTCCAAGCTCCTCATTGGCGGTGTCCCACAATTGACCCAGTCCAGCTGCAGTCCCTTCCTTATACAGTGTTCATGGGTATCAATGAACCCGGGAAGCAACAGCTTGCCCTTCAGATCTATCTTCACTGTATCGCTTCTCGCAAGCTGTAAAACCCCGCTAGTCCCATCTACCTTGATTATCTTTCCATCCTTAACGGCGACGGCTTCTGCCTCCGAGCCATCCTTGTCTACCGTGACTACTTTCCCATTAAATAGAATCAGGTCTGCCCCAAGCTCCACTAACTTAGACATAAGAATCCCTGAAACGAGTCAGTGATTAACCTATTTAACATCCACCGCTATACAGAGTTGGATCAATATTGAGTAACTGGATCGTAGCAGTATTCCTTGGTGACAGCCTCACAGCTGGCTTCCAGCAGGGACCAGGATACTTACCCCCGCGATATTACCCGTTTACCAATATGTTGGAGTCCAGTCTCAGGATAAAACTAAGGGAACTGGATGCAGGCAAGGATATTGTTATCGTCAATCAGGGCATCGATGGGGACAGCACTGGGGGGATGCTTGAACGATTCAACAGGAGCGTCGCGCCAGAGAATCCCCACATCGTGTTAATTTGGGGTGGTATCAATGATCTCTCAACCAGAAGTACTCCTGAGGAAGTCTTACCCAATATCATTGAACTAGTAGAGCGAACAAAAGGAATTGGCGCTATTCCCCTTGTGTTGAATGTTGCCCCAGTTATGGGGGTTCACTTCAACGAGACCATACAGAAAATGAACCAGATGATCCAGAGCTTCTGTACTGAGAAAGATGTCGCTTGTCTCGATGTTTTCTCTGATCTCGTTGATGATGAGGGAAAACTAGCTGAGGCGTATTCTAATGATGGGGTTCACCTCAGCGACCGGGGATACCAGAAACTCATACCCAGAATATTCAGAACCATAATGAACCACATAGAACAGTTGCTCTAGTTCACGTAGCATTTATAACGAACCTCAGTATATCCGTGATGAGGCTTGGGAAATGACCAAGAAAAGAAGCAGCGGTGGACGAAGCAAAGGAGGGAAAGGGCGATCCGGCATGGTCCAATGCAGCTATTGCGGAGCCCAAGTACCACGAGACAAGGCAAAACGCCAGACAAAGTACACGAGTCTCGTTGACTCAAGAATATTAAAAGAGCTACGTGATCAGGGTGCGAGTGTAAACCGCACCAAGACCACAAAGTATCTCTGTATCAGTTGTGCGGTTCACCGCGGTGTAGTAAACATCCGGAGCAAGGAAGATAGAAAATATGTTCCTAGGCGCCGGAGACCCGTGAGAAGAAGAAACGATTAGTTCTTCTCTATCTCTTTTTTAAAGTACATTATTCTTTGTAGCACAGTTATCAGGACTAGGGCTGCTAGTATCATTACTCCATAGTTTAATGCTGGAGCCCACCAGTAAGCAGCTATACTGCACAAACTAAGGAAGGTCATCCTCTCAGCTCTCTCCGCTAATCCGATTCCAGCCATTTTCACTCCCTCCATCTCAGCTCTAGCCCTTGCATAACTCACCAGCATTGAGGCAAACAAGGTTACCACTCCTATCAGCAAGTTGCAGAGACCTGCAACAATAATGCCAGTATAGATGACTGCGTCACTGTATCTATCCGCTACGCTGTCGAAGAATCCCCCAAATCTGGTTACCTTCCCAGTGCTTCTGGCTAGAACTCCATCAATGGCGTCCACGAACCCCGAGACAATAATCAAGACCCCACAGTAGACAAGGTAAACCCTGTTCCTAGGTGCTAATGTATATGCGTATCCAGTGATACTCGCCAATAATACTCCTAGAACCGTCAACATGTTTGGCGTAACCCCAGCGCTCCCTAGGGGAGCCACTGCTACGCGCACGATTTCCTCGAATCTTTTCTTGAGTTTACTCGATACCAATTCTGCTCAAAAGAGGGAGAATCTGGGTTTAAGCTTATCCAAGCTGTTGGGCGATTCCCTGAACTGCCACGAGTCCTGTTGCCGCTGCTCCTACGATTCCCCTGCTTACCCCGGCTCCATCCCCTGCCACATAGAGGTTTGGTATCCGTGTCCTGAGTTGTCTATCTGTAGCGATCCTCATGGCGTAGAACTTGATCTCGGGTCCATACAAGAGCGTGCTATCGCTATTGATCCCGGGCATCACCCTGTCCAGCATCTCCAATCCTTCTGTTAAATCGGTGATGATCCTCTGAGGATAAGCCATTGTCAAGTCCCCCGGAGTAACGTCTCGAAGAGTTGGGGATACATAGCTTCTATCTATTCTGTCCCATGTACTTCTCTGGAATTTCCTGAGGTCTCCCAGCCTCTGGAGTATGGGTTTATGACCCCCCAAAGTGTTAGCAAGCTGAGCTATCCTAGTCCCAAAGATCGTGGTGTTTTCAAGGGGCTGTGTGAGCCGCATCCTTGTGAGTAACGCGAAGTTGGTGTTTCTACTCTTGGTGTCCCTCATACTATGCCCATTTGCTCCAAAGAGACCCTCCCCATATGGCTCTCTCACCACGAATCCCGCTGGACAGACACAGAAAGTGCGTACAAAGTCATCATAGCTCGGGGTATAGAGGTGGAACTTGGGGTCCCATACCCCATAGTCGTGGATAACCTCATCCATCACCTCGTTGGGCACCTCAACCCTGACCCCCACATCTATGGGGTTATACTTCATGGGAATATTATGCTGGTTCATCTGCTGAATGAGCCATTGGCTACCTATACGCCCAGGAGCAAGTAGCACAGAATCCGCCTCAAACATCTCATCAGCGTTTACCACGCCCTTGGCCACACCATTCTCCACAATGAGATCCTTTGCCTCGGTTTTTAGCCTTATATCTACTCCCTGTTCTTCCAGCTTGGACTGCATCCTAGCCATAAGGTCTGGCAGATAATCTGAGCCGATATGATTCTGCTCAATCTTGACGAACTTGATACCCGCCTTGCTTGCCTCTGTCTCCAGGATCTTCAAACCGTTTTCATCGCTATGAGCCATCTTGACTCCAAGATCCGTGAATCCGTCTCGTATCTGGTATGTGAGTTTCCAAGCTTCTTCTGGGGGCATGAATTCCGTTAGATCTCCCCCTATTTGGGGGTGGAAGTTGAGTTTCCCATCGCTGTGGAGTCCGCTGCCTCCTACGAAGTTTCTCTTCTCTAGAAGGGTTACTTGGTGGTCTTGGCTTAGTTTATGGGCTGCCCACAAACCTGCGGGCCCCGCTCCGACGATAACGATCTTGCTCAAAGGTTACCGTAAATTAAGCTCGATTTCATCTCTTTTAGCAGTATCGGTCAGCACCTTATTGGTTTCTGGGTTGCATTTCTCCTGAAATATTGCTTGTTTTTGT
>CAZZFH010000044.1:0-10788 GCA_964653295.1 uncultured Candidatus Bathyarchaeia archaeon
CTCATTCTAGATCAGAGACTCATCCTCATATTTATAATTGTAAACTGACAGAAACAGCTCCATAGGAAGTGTAAGCTTGAGAGCAGCGATTCTTGGATGCGGAAGCGGTGGAATGACCATGGCAGTAGACCTAGGGTTAAAGGGGTTCAAGGTAAACCTGTTTGATTTCCCAGAATATGATCACAACCTGAGAATAGTGGAGGAGAAAGGAGGTATAGAGGCATATGGCAACCTGGAGGGCTATGTAGAGCCAGATGTTATCACCACAAACATGAAAGAAGCAATAGAAGACGCCGACGCCATATTCATGACCATAAGAGCCTATGGCGCAGAGAAGTTCACCCGGGAGGCAGCCAAATACATGGAACCAGATCAAGTTATAATGAACTGGAGCAGCTACCTCGCAGCTCTCAGAACCTATAAAGAATTCAAAGAAACAGCACCTAAGGGAGCCATATTGGGAGAAGGCGCCATACTCCCATACTTCGTAAAACCCACCGGACCAGCAGTACTAAACGTGTTCGGGGTCAAGGCTCACCTATGGGCAGCCGCTATGCCAAGCATAAATACCCCAGAGCTGATGAAAAAAGTCAAACCATTCTTCCCCAACTGCGAACCAGGGAAAAACGTGCTCTATACGAGCCTAACTAACCCAAACCTACAGGTACATGTCCCCCCGGCGCTACTAAACACAGGATTATGGGAAAAAACAGGGGGAGACCTAGAGTTCTATGGAACCCTGATGAGTCCCAAGGTGGCTCATGTCATGGATCTTATTGACAAGGAAAGGATAGCTATTGGGAAAGCGCTTGGCTTGGAGCTTTTACCCAAGCCTGAGGTTCTTAAGATGGAGTATGGTCAATATGGTGTAACCGGGGATACGATGTACGAGGTCTACAGTACTTTTGCTAGTCATCGTAGCTGGAGACCCGGGCTAAGCCTTGATGATTTCGCCGCGAAGACGGCTTTTGGTGAGGACTTGCTTCATGGGTTTGTATTCATGTCCAGTCTCGGTAAACAGTTCAATATTCCTACGCCTGCGATTGATACGATGGTGAGTCTGGCCGAGATGGTGCTTGAGAGGGATTTCTGGAATAATGGTACAACCGCAGAAACGTTAGGTCTGGATAAGCTCTCTGAGAAGGAGATTATGGATTACGTCATGAATGGGTAAACCCAATTATTCTTTCTTCTTTGACATCTGTCTCCTCGCGTCTTCCTCTGGGCTGATGAGCTCCTCAATTATACTGTCCAATCTACTATAGATATGGCAGTTCTTAGAGTGGAAGATCATCTTACCAGTCTCATAACGCTGCCCACTTCTCTTGTTAACCTCATTCACCAAGGCCTCCAAGAATATCTGTATACCTGCAAGGTTCGCAGGCAACCCCGCGAAACCATCCCAAGACCTAAAGTATCCAGTAGTATGCAGCTTTCCCCCGAGTATCTCCAAATCCAGTATCGTAAGGCATGGGGGCTCATGCTTCATCCCAGCCAACTCTTTCAGTAGATCCTCCGGTCGCCTGATGAGCATGGTTACCTGACGATCCCTGGGCTCAGCTACCAACCGCTTTATAGCCAACTCTACTTGATCGATGGGGTCCCTGAGTCTACCACCATAGGTGTATGTTTCGCCTTCCTCTTTTTCTCCCAGCCAGAGATATTGAAGGGCATAGCTTGTAACATATTTCATATCACAGGGGGCTTTATCCGCGATGAGTGGACGGATATGAGGGTTCTCTATCTCTAATGTGAGGTTGAGTTTCTTGGTCTCTGTTACCTCAGAACCGTATCCAACGTAGAATGAGTCTCCTTTTGTCCATATTCTCTCCAGCGCCTTGTACCAGGCATCCGGTATATCGAAGGCTTTGATATATTCATACCTCATGAAACCACTCACAGTGATCAAGCCAAAGATGTATTTACCTTTTTTTCGCATCCAAAGAGGGTGGCTTGCTAGAAAGAAGCCAATAACTCATCCAGCTTGCTTAACCGGAAACCTGTTCTTTCTTCGAGGAAATCATGGACCTTTAGGAAATGTTCCTTCTGTTTCTTCATCAAATCCAAGATATCAGGCTTTAAACCAGCAGAGCCACTACCTGCTGTCACCTTAACGAAATCATCTATCCTACGAGTAGCTGCTACGACCTCAAAAAACTTCAAGGAGCCTGTTTTTCCGCCGAGATTCTCATAGGTTTCTATCAATGGCGCCCTGAACATGGAGCCTCCGAAGGTATTATAGAGCAGGATAGTCCAAGCCAAGTCCATTCTGGAATCGCATATCATGGATGCACCCCAGTCAATTACATATGATTGGTTTTGTTCATCTACCATGATGTTCATGCCGTGATAATCCATGTGGCACAATGACAGATACTCCTTTGATTCCCTTGGCTTGTTCGCCTTTATCCAGTCCAATAATGGGGACATCCAAGGAGCCTGAGCTTTTGCGTTCTCGTAATAATCAATAATGCCTTGGATTGACTGGAAGGCTGATAGATCAGGAACCTCCATGAACACGGATGGGTCCAAGTGATGGAGGTCTGCGAATAGGCTCATTAGTCTTGATAATCCCTCTCTTAGAACCTCCTCGGTCTCGTTTTGATAAGAGGCATCAAGGGTCTTCCCCATGATCCTCTTCATTATGATGAAGGGTTTACCAATTATGTCCCCACTTTTTTCCAGATAGTAGACTGGGGGAACTGGATAACCCACCTCGTCCAGCTTCTTCATCAAGTAGAACTCTTTTGAGGACTTGGTGGCTGCATTATCTCCCGAGAAGACCCGCAATACAAGATCCTCATGCCCAGAGATGCCGCCTTCCTTGAAGGTGGATTCAAATGTGAATAGCTCTGTTTCCCACCCCATATTGATCTCATTGATGTTCTTTACAGTGTGATTTGTTTGATGCTCATTTTCCGAGTCCAAGTATTCTACTAGTTTCTCAGCCAGATCGGGTATTTCCATAACAGCTCAGAGAGTTTACATGTAATAAGGTAAACTCAAGCCAAGTAATCACATAAAGTAATCAAGAAATGTGCTGAAAAATATCAAATTTCATTATCCCATAGCTTGTTCAATACTAAATTTTTTAAAACACTCAACATTCTCAAGACCTAATGGACCCATTAATACTTACACAGGAGATCAAGGAGTATGCTTTGAATCATGGAGCGGAGCTAGTTGGAGTATTATCAGCGGATTCGATAGATGCTTTCCCCGAGTACTGGATCGGCTGGCAGGTCCAGCAATCCTCAAAGAAGACTGCGGATTATATGGAGAACACTAGGAGTATCATTGTCCTTGGATACCATGCTTTTGATGATATACATGAAGCACAGATAGCCCACAACGGAGAAATAGAGTACCCAGTCTATGAACGGATGAGACTCTATTCAAGAAGGGTCATGAGGCAACTGGAGGAAAAGGGCTTCAAATGCATCATATACCCGTTTAACCTGAGCCAGAAAAAGATGGCACAACTAGCAGGACTAGGATCAATGGGTAAGAACAGCCTAATCATCAACCCAGAGTATGGTCCATGGATCAGGCTCCAGAGCATACTGACAGATGCACCACTGGTACCAGATGAGGCATATACCCAAGACCAGTGTAAAGACTGCACAAGATGCATTGATGCATGCCCAACAGGAGCGCTAACGCCCTATGTTATAGACCCTGAAAAATGCTTAATCGGCATATCAGAGAAGGAACTTGCCAAGTTAATAGAAGAAGATCTATCATTCTCCGACTTCAGGGATACACCAGACAATGTGTTCAGGGAGCATATGCCTAGGTTTACTAAAAACAGTGTACTGATGTGCACCACATGCCAGAAGGCGTGCCCAATTGGACGCGGAAAAAGAGGCTTAGTCTAGTAGGGTCTCAACCCACGTGGCTACCTTCTCTAATTCGCCTTCTCTCAATGGACCCTCGCTATCAAGGACCACAAACCCCATGGGTTTACCGACAAGGACACCGCCTTTCTTAACCAAGCCTTTAGCGATTGGTTCAGCGGCATACCCAAAGATACCTGCCATAAACTTCAGAACCGGGTTACCTACGTCCTTGGGGTCCATTCTGGTATCGAAGGCGGCGACCTTCACATTCTTCAATGAATCGTTTGGAATTTCCTTGAGGAATGCCTTGATTGCGTCTGAAGGTCTAAATGCGCGGGTAGGAGCCCCAACAACAAGGAGGTCTAAACCTGAGAGAGAACCCATATCTATGTCTGCTGGGCGCTTAACAGGAACATCGTCCCCGAAGCTCTTTCCGATCTCCAAGGCTATCTTTTCCGTGTTCCCAAAATATGAATCATATACAACGAGTATGTTCATGGTACCTACATCTCACCTAAAAGTGGTTAAAATACTTCTCGGCGTCTCATCTATTCCGGTAGGCATCCAATGCAGTCTTGATAAAGACATACGCAGTTAGGAGCCACACTACACCAGAATACGTATCAATGAAAGCAAAACGAAGCTCTCCTACTATCCACTCTACCGCACTCATGAATATGAATCGATTATCTATGAATAAATGATTACCTGTGATAATTATCAAAACGAAATCAATCAAACAGGTTGATGAGGAAAATACCAATATCAGTATTATCAGTGAAACCCAATATAGCCTCTGCCATTGGTCCATAAGCGAAAACAGGCACCATGCTACCAGTATGATCATCACTAATCCAACTATAACTGGGCGTCCCACCAAGGTACCCACCAGTGATCAATAGCCCTCCAGTCTCATGATCAGCAGTAACAATCACCAAGGTATCATTTCGCATGGAGGCAAACTCCAGTGCCTCCAAGACAGCCAGATCAAAGGCACAAACCTCGCTAATAGTGGTCTCAAAGTCATTGTCATGGGAGGCGTGGTCTATTCTTCCGCCTTCAATCATCAAGAAGAAGCCTTCTGGGTCACTGGATAATAGCTCGATGGATTTGCGGGTCATCTCGGCGAGACTTGGCTCGATATCTGGGTCTCTTTCGTGTTCATAACTCATGTAATCCAGAGAGAATAAGCCTAGGACCTTACCGGATTCAATATCCATCAATTCCCCAATGGTCTCGACCACGGTATACCCTGCTCCTTGAGGATCGAGAGAAGCAAAATATGAGCTACCCCCACCAAGGATCACATCAACGCCACTCGATAGTACCTGTTCAGCGATCAATGACTCCTGGTTTCGGTTATTTACATGGCTCATGAAAGCCGCGGGGGTGGCGTGGGTTACCCGTGTGTTTGATACTATGCCAGTGGACAACTCATTTTCTTCAGCAACCTCAACCACTGAGATCAAGGTCTCTCCATTGGGTCCAATGGAAATGACCCCATTTTTCGTCTTGAACCCCGTAGCCAAAGCAGTAGCGGATGCAGCGGAATCAGTCACATAGTAAGAGTATGAGTTCGTGGAAACCATGGACATATATGGCAACCCCATCAATGCTAGTTGATCATCACCATTCTCGATCTCAGCCGCAGTCAATTGACCCGGACCCATACCGTCTCCAATCAATAATATGATATTCCGAACCTCTCCATGGACATCTAAACTCAGAACTATGTTGGTGTCTTCCTCGATTATTGTGGGCTCGCTTACATTGGTATCTTGCTCCAGTTCAAGCTCTGCAATCCTTGTCTCCAGCTCTGCGT
Organism: uncultured Candidatus Bathyarchaeia archaeon; assembly: GCA_964653295.1. Lineage (GTDB taxonomy): Archaea > Thermoproteota > Bathyarchaeia > TCS64 > TCS64 > RBG-16-57-9. The sequence continues at coordinate 5,662 of CAZZFH010000044.1, forward strand.
TGGAGTCTGATAGTGCTTGCATATCTTCGGATAATTTTTCATAGCTTGTGATTAGCTGGGTTATTTCGAGTTGTGTTTCTGTGTTTGACTCCAATGCACGGTTGAGGCTTGTCTTTGTATCAGTATAGAGGTAGACGCTTCCAAGGAGCCCGATAGATAGTATTATTGTGGTTAATTTGTACAGGTTTTTGAGGCTTGAGGCGGACATTATACTTGTCTCAATATTGTTCTTTGTTTAAAACATTGCTCAGCAGGTAAGTTATGGGTGTCTGGGTAGGGGGTTTATATCAGAAACGTGTTCACATGGGTTTAAATGTATAACATAGTTTACAAATAGTAAAGTTTATATTACAAAATGTAAAGAATACTATACATGATGAGGTATGGATAAAGAAACATACAACCGGATAAAAGCCGCAACAGCAGTTGGGATAGGCATCATAACAGCCATCAGCGTAATCAAAAACACCTGGGCACTAGCCACAGGCGGAATAATACTCGGAATGATAGTACTAATAATAGCCAAGAAAAAAGTAGAGGAAATACTATACGACGAGAGAACCAAGATAGTACGTGAAAAATCAGCAAACGCCACAATAAGCGTGGTAACAGTAGGATTCGCAGCGATAGGCTTGGGACTCATAGAGATCAGCTTCTGGGGAAACGCAGCTAACCGAGACTTGGGATACATCTTCGCCTACATAGCCCTGATAGTAATGATGATCAATGGCATCTTCAACTGGTACTATAATAATCAGCTAGGAGGCTAACCTGTGGAAAATACCTTGAAGGTCCTGCGAGCAGTGAAAGGAGTTACGCAGGAGCAGCTTGCAGTGGACCTTGGGGTAACCCGTCAGACAATCCACGCGGTGGAGTCTGGCAAGTATAATCCCAGTATAGATTTGGCTTTCAAGTTGGCGCGTTATTTCGAGACCAGTATCGAAGAGATATTCCAATACGAACCTTGACCTGTTTTTCAGTTTATCTTTTATCAAAGAGTGACACTCCTTAGATTTCATAAACCTCAATATGCTTGTTACATGAGACTGCATCTAATCGATTATTTTATCTCACAGATCTTTACCTCATTGTATGGTTTCAATCATGGAAGTGGAAAAAGAGGCTGTTGAGTATGTCTAAAAATGATGAAAAATCAACCATGACGAAAGAAAATAAACTTACACTAATATCATTAACACTCGCACGGTTCGCCACAATAACTCCAACACTCATAGTAGGTCTCATACTAGTAGACATAGCCACAACATTCCAATGTCCCATTGGTCTCGCAGGGCAACTGCAGACAGCCGCATCTCTCGCAGGTTTAATAGGAGCCCTATTGCTCACCGCGATCAGTGTTAGATACAAAAGCTCGACTCTTTTACTTGTTGGTTTAATACTAATTACATTCTCAGCTGTGGGTTCATACCTTGCACCAACTTTCACTATTATGCTGATAGTGTTTACCTTAGCAGGACTAGGAAACGCGGTCATAAGCCCAATGGCGATGGCGCTTGTAGGTGAACGCTTCCAGCCACAGCATAGATCACATGCAATGAGTTGGCTAACGGCAGGGGTATCACTTGCGAACGTAATTGGAGCTCCAATTATAGGCTTAATATCTAGCAATCAAGGATGGCGTAATGTATATTTACTATACGGCGTTCCATTATTTTCCGCTGTTCTTCTAATCTCATACCTGACTATTTCACGTGAAGAAAAACCAAAACAGGTTACGAGTGTTAATATTCTCGATGGTTTCAAGGGAGTATTTTCAAACATCTCGGCCATTGGATGCTTATTAGGAAATACTTTGACTAATGCCGCATATCAGGCGATTCTACTCTATGGGGCGTCTTTTTTCAGGCAACGGTTTCTGATGTCCATGACTTTTGTATCCATAATTACTCTTGTTGGCGCATTATTATTTACCATAGGGGGCTTGGTTAGTGGTCCCTTGGTCAATAAATTTGATAGGAAAACAATTACGGTTTTTTCCTCTCTAGCTACTGGGTTACCAATTATCCTTTTTACTAACCTCTCAAACGTATGGGTATCAATTGGCTTAATGTTCATTGGGCGTTTTTTTTACGGTGTTTTAGTAACATCGTCTAATTTACTTTTCTTGGAACAGGTTCCGAGCTTTAGAGGCTCTATGATGTCTTTAGCACAAGCAGCTGCAATGCTTGGTCAGGCTGTTGGGGCAACCATTGGTGGATGGGCGTTACTTGTCTCTGGATATGATCTCATTGGAGGTACTCTCGGCATTATAATGATAGTAGCAGCAATCCTGTTCCAAATATTGTCCAAAGACCCATTAACTTCATTATAATTCACCTATCTCTATAACCTATCCTTTGTAGACACCAATCCTTTTTAGTGAAATATGGGTTGATTTATCAACACTTGCACACCAAATTATGATAAAAGGTCTTATTCTTTGAAGCCTTTGTTATACTGCGAGAAATTCAAACGCATTGTTACATGCGAATGGGGGTTTACATCTGAATTTTATAGAAGTTGATTCATTTCAATCACACTAGGTAGTTCTTCAAATGAAACCTCATTACTTTTACAATCATAAGATCCAATTTTCAGCTGTTCCAAGGCATCGTACACTAAACCAAACTTGGTAAAGATATAATGCGCATTTACTCGGTCACCCACCGAGTTAAATAATAAAGGACCAGTAACTCCAGAAAACTCCTCAGATATCATAAACATTTTTTCAGCCACGCTTGTGGGATTACTGCTATTTGCCTCAATAATCGATAGGACAAGCAGCCATGCACTGTCATAAGCTAAACCAGTAGAGTACTCTAAATACCTCCCGCTAGGAGGGTTCGTTTGTTTAGTAGCGTTCATATATCGTTGGTTAAGAAATCGATAAGTCGTATTATTCTCGAAAACAGGTCTTATGCCATATAAACCAATCTTATCTATAGTGATGCTATGGTTACTCAGAGTATCTTCCTTACCTGAAATTTGATATACGTTGTTTGGCATGAACCATTTAACCTCCAATAAATTAGGATACTCTTCTATTATAGCAAAAATATCTATTTTCGGGTCTTGTAGAATTGTGAATAATATCGCTCCAGTTCCATTAACCTCATCCAGTTTTTTTGAAGCGTCCTCTATTACTACTTGCCAATCAACATTTCGTATATCGACTGTAAGATTATGGGTATTTCCCCCGAGCTTGGTAAACTCTTCTTCAAAATATACTGCGTCGTAGTTTTCATGCATCTTGCTTTTTATTGATATAATATCTGTGATACCAAGGCTGGAAGCGTACTTCGCATAAACTTTCATAGTAACATCGTCGGGTGTACGTGTTCTGAATAAAAGTTCATGTCCTTCGAATTTACCGTTGAATGTCGCCATGGTTGAACCTGTGCTTATTAGAAGCATATCGGTAATTCCTTTTTCTTTTTGATAGTATATCCATTGATCGCATTCACTTGTGGACCTGAGTCCTATCACATAGTGGTATCCATTTTGATCCATCCAGTTAATCCTTTCCTCTGGGTCTACCTTTGAATCATAAAGAGTGAAATCGAATTGCCAATCGATTGAGTTTTGATTGCAGTAATTGTCTATGTCTTGTTCTAGGAGTTGGGTTATGGTGTTATAGTCTACCCATGGAGGAATGGAAGTGTATTGTGGGTTTATAACTGCAATCTTTACATATTTCTCGTTTTGAATTGGGTTTATTTCTGGTTTTTCTGAGATAGTCTGTGTGTATATTAGTAATGATACTAGAAGAATGGTAATGGCTATAATCCATTTCTTCATTATATCGGTCATTAATTTGTTTATTATTAACTTTTTTTGTAAAAAATATTTTAGTTATATTATTTTATACTCTTTCAAACATATGTTATACTGCGGGAAATTCAAACGCGCATGTATAACGAGACAAAACCTAATGGCACAATTGTGACGTTTCACTTATATCAAACCATTCAACATAGCTCTTGATCCTATTGGAGCCAAACAAGGAAATCGACTGCATTGGACTATTCTGCCCCGAGCCCATATTCAGGACAAGAAGAGCCCTAGATGAACTTGAGAAAGGAGAAGTACTCAAGGTAACAGCAGACGACCCGGCGGCAGAGGAAGACATCAAACGCCTAGCTAAAAGACTCGAATTTGAGGTGCTTGAGATCACCCATGACGGTGATGAGGTAACCCTCTACATCAAAAAATAGTGGTTTATTTACCAACGTTTTAATTGAAGTATTCTCAACAATTTCTGAACATATTATGCAGGTCTATTTGGATAATGGAGCCGGAAAACCCGTAGACCCTAGGGTAATCGAAGAGATGAACCGATGCCACACCGAAACCTATGGGAACCCAGCCAGCTTCCACAGCAAAGGATTCGAGGCATTAAAGATCCTAAATGACTCAAGGGCGCATGTAGCCAGGCTCATCAACGCTGAGCCAGGGGAGATCACTTTCACAGCGGGAGCCACTGAGGCAAATAACCTCGGCATCATTGGAGCTGCCAAGCGGAACAAGAAGAAAGGCACCAAGATCATCATTTCGGCAGTGGAGCATATCAGCGTAATAAATATCTCAAAATCATTATCGAGGGAGGGCTTCAGCGTTGAGACCTGTCCTGTTGATGAATATGGGGTGATCTTGCTGGATGAGCTTGAGAAGCTTGTGGATGATAACACGGTACTGGTATCAGTGATGACCGCGAACGGTGAGATAGGAACGATACAGCCCATCAAAAAAGCAGCCGAGATTGCACACAAACACGATGCATTATTCCACACAGACGCAACAGCAGCCATGGGACAGATAAAAATCGATGTCAAAGACCTCGATGTAGATCTCATGACCCTCAGCAGTAACGATCTCTATGGACCCAAAGGCGTAGGAGCACTTTACATCAAGAAAGGAGTCAGAGTCACACCTCATATGATAGGTGGAGGACAGGAGCAGGGATTGAGATCGGGTACAGAGAATCTGCCAGGTATCGCGGGTATGGCTAAAGCAGCTGAAATAGCAATCGCAGAGATGGAAGAAGAATCTAAAAGACTCGGGGAACTAAGAGACTCGCTGATAAAAGGACTCCTAGAGGCTATCCCAGAAAGCTATCTTAACGGTCAC
>CAZZFH010000045.1:0-10486 GCA_964653295.1 uncultured Candidatus Bathyarchaeia archaeon
AGTCTTGCGTCCTTTAATCCCGAGATATCTGATCTCACATTGACCAGCTGGGGGTTCAGCAAGACATGGAGCGTACCAGGGCTCCAAGCAGGTTACTTAGCGTGTACTAATAAGACCATGTTTGAGAGCATAAAGGGAATCGGAACAGGAATACTACGAGGAACCAACAACTTTAGCAAGGCGATCGCTCCGTTGATCTGTAGCGGCAAGATCGATTACTGGATCCATGATATGAACAAGTACCTACAAGAGGTCAGGGACCTTGTTGAGAAACGTCTCACCGAGATGGGTGATTTCACTGTTCCCAAGCTTGAAGGTACATACTTGATGTTCCCCAAGTTTAATTACGGGTTGACAAGTGACGAGCTGGATAAGATTCTCATGAAGACTGCCAAGCTGAGTTTCAACAAGGGAAGTGTCTTCGGCCCTGGGGGACAGGGTCATATGAGGATACTGACCGCTACGAGCAAAGGTATAATGAATGAGGCTCTCGACAGGCTAGAGAAAGCCATCCCAACCATTGAGAGAATGGGCTCAGCTATCTCTTCTTAATTATTTTTTCAACGAATTGGCCACTGAGTTTTAAGGTTATTAATTTTATCGAAATGTGGGTCATCGGTAATTACAGGGGCATTCTCTATCTGCGCTGTAGCAGCTATTACGCTATCAGCCATTGGGTTGCCGGTGTCATAATTTATCTCAGCCGCTCTTATCGCCACCTCCGGTTTTAAATCATCAACTTGAAAGTCTCGCCTCATTATCTCGATTCGGTGTCTGGCTATTTCTCTCCCCTCTCTTTTCAAGATAAGCCTGCAGACCTCGTAGATGGTTACAGTCGAGATTATTCGTTTCTTGGTGTGTATCAGATTTTCTGATAAATTTTTGAGAGCAGCCTTGTCGTTCGAATAAAAGTATTCAATGAAGAATCGGGTATCATACACAGCCTTAGCTGACATCCTGCTTTCTCATCTCATCGAGCTCTTCTTTTAATTCCTCTGGTGTAGCCATGCCGCTGCCTGCTCCTGCGAGGTCTAATATGCTTGCGATTTTTTTTATGGTGATTTTTCCTTCCTCTTCTGTAATTTCCACTTTGGAGCCTGGTTGTATCCTGTATTTCCTTCTGAGTTCTACTGGAATTGTTACCTGTCCCTTAGGTGTTACAGATACCTCTGTCATACTTAATCAAATGTAATACATTATAATAGGTATTACTAAATTTGGATCGATTCAGACTAGTTCTCTGGCTCTTCCTCAGTCTCGTATTTGAACTGCATCTCATAGAGTTGCTTGTACAATCCATCCCGTTTGATGAGTTCAGCGTGACTGCCCTTCTCAGCTATACGCCCCTCGTGAAGCACGATTATCATATCCGAGTTTCGTACTGTGCTCAATCTGTGGGCGATGATGATGCTTGTCCTGTTCTTGAATATCCTATCCAGAGCTTGCTGGATGATCAACTCAGTGTAAGCATCGATACTACTCGTGGCCTCATCCATTATCAGTATCCGAGGGTCCGCTAGCAGGGCTCTTGCTAGACTAATAAGCTGTCTTTGACCCACGCTCAGTCTGCTTCCGCGTTCCCTGACATCTGTCTGGTAGCCTTCTGGGAGTTTCATGATGAACTCGTGGGCTCCTACGGTTTGTGCTACCTCGATTATCTCGTCGTCTGTTGCCTTTAGGTTGCCGTATCTGATGTTCTCCATGACGGTTCCGCTGAATAGGAAGTTATCTTGGAGTACTACCGCCATCTGTTTTCTCAGTGAGGATAGCTTGACATCTCGTATATCGTGGTCATCAACCTTGACAGCTCCTTGTTTTGGGTCATAGAACCTATAGAGGAGGTTGATCATTGTGGTTTTTCCGACCCCCGTGGGTCCTACCAAGGCTACTGTGGAGTTTGCCTCGATCTCAAGATCGATATCAGTCAGTACCGGTGTATCATCTTCATAGCGGAAGCTCATGTTCTCGTAGCTTATGTGTCCCTCTATTCTGGGTAGCTCTATTGCGTCTGGCTTGTCCAGTATGCCTTTTGGTGAATCCATTATGTCGAATACGCGTTCAGCTGCCGCTAGGGCGCTCTGTACGCTATTCCAGAAGCTGCTCAGGTCCTGTATTGGCATAAAGAACCTTCCTAGATAACCCATGAAGCCGAACAATACCCCAATGCTGAGAGTTCCAGCCATTACCGCTCCGCCGCCAAACCATAGCACGAGGAAGTTTCCTATGGCCGTGAATACGCTTACAGCTGGCCAGAAGGCTGACATTACCTGCCCCGCCTGTACGTTTGCCTCCATGTTGCTCCTGTTGACTTGCTGGAACTCTCTACGGGTCTCTCCTTCCCTGCTAAAGCTCTGTATCTCTTTCATGCCGCTGACGCTTTCCTCCATCTTGGCCGAGACGCTTGCGATGGTCTTGCGTGTCTCACGGTACACTGTGCGGACTCTCCTACCCCATATGTAGAGGAATATAACCATCAGGGGTATGACGCTGAATGTGATGAGGCTGAGCCACCAGTTCATCCACAACATAATGCCAATGATGCCTACAAGGGTCAACAAGTCCGCTATCACGTTAGCCACACCACTTGTTATGAGCTCGGTGATCTTGTCTACATCATTGGTGCCTCTGCTTACGATGCTGCCTACTTCTCTTGTAGCATAGAAGTCGATGCTGAGTTGTTGAAGGTGTTTGAACATATCCATTCTCATGTTGAGCTCAAGGCGTGAGCCTAGCCAGTTTATGAGATACTCCTGTGTGAACTGGGTTACGAAAGTCAGTAGGTACACGGCAATGAATCCGAGTCCGAGGAGGTATAGTCCCCTTGTGTCCAGTTGCTTGATGTATGCATCGATGGCGAGGCTGTACATGTATGGTGGTAGCAGGTTGATAATGGTGGATGCTATGATGGCTACTATTAGTAGCGTGGTCTCTCTTCGTTGACTCGTGATGTAACTAATCATACGTTTGAAGAGCACCATATCGGGGACAGAGCGCTCATAATCGTCTACCTCTCCATAGCTCTGCATCCGGTGCCCCATTAGAAGGCACCTCCCCTAGCGCCGCTTATCTGGGTATCATAGAGCTTCCTGTAGATGCCATCAAGCTCCATGAGCTGCTCGTGAGTTCCCTTCTCCCTTATCTCACCATCTTCCAATACGATGATATAATCAGCCTTCTTTATGCTGCTAAGCCTCTGAGTGATGATGAATGTGGTCCGATTCTCCAGTAACTCGTCAAGGGCTTGCTGGATCTCATACTCTGTCTGGGTGTCAACGCTGCTGGTGCTGTCATCCAGTATCAGTATCTTGGGGTTCTTGAGAAGCGCCCTAGCAATGGCTACTCGTTGTTTTTGTCCTCCGCTGAGGGTTACCCCACGTTCCCCTACCTTGGTCTCGTATTTCTCGGGTAATCCGTCTATGAATTCATGGATCTTGGCTTGTTGGGCTGCCTCTCGCACCTCTTTACTGGAGGCGTTGTCTACCCCATATGCTATGTTTTCCCTAAGGGTCGTGCTGAATAAGAATGGGTCTTGCCTGACTATCCCAATGTGGCCCCTTAGGCTCTTGATCGTCATATCCCTGATATCCACATCATCCAGTTTGATGCTTCCACGGGTGACATCATAGAAACGGGGGATCAGATTGATTATACTGCTCTTCCCGCTGCCTGTTGCCCCGAGTATGGCTACTGTCTGCCCGGGTTTCACATCTAGGTCAATGTCCTTGAGGACCATGTTCTCTCCATCGTAGCTGAACCAGACATCCTCGAAGGTTAGATGTCCTTCAACGGACTCTTGGGTCACTGCGTCCTCTTTATCGTGTACATCTATATTGGCATCAATTATCTCGAATACTCGCTCGGATGCTGCTTGTGCACGCACAAACATACCCGTCATGAAGCCCAGCATCCTAACTGGACCCATCAACCGGACCAAATAGAAGTAGAAGGCTATCATGCTTCCAAGGCTTAGGGCTTCCTCGATTACGAGGGTGCCTCCATACATGATTATTATGACTACTCCGATGCCGCTGATCAATGATGTTAGGGGTCTGAAGAATGCCCTTAGTTTGGCCATCTCTATGTTGATATCAAAATACTTCATTAGCTCGGTCCAGAACTTTTCTTCCTCAAACTCTTCTCTGCTGAATCCTCTAACTACTCTGAGTCCGCTGAGGTTTTCCTGCATGACTGATGTGATGACTCCGTTTTGTTCTCGGATTTCTTGCCACATGGGGCGTATCCGCCTGCTAAAGTTTAGTGTAGTCACTAGTAGGAAGGGCAGTATGATGATTGATACCAGTGTTAGCCTTGTGTTGATGGATGCCATGCTGTAGATCACTAAAACAAGTAGTAGACCATTGCTGAGGGCGAGCCTGAACCCGAAGTTGAAGAACCTGCCCAGCATATTGATGTCCCCTGTGGCTCTCGCCATCAGTTGCCCGGTTCGCTGCTGGTCGTAGAAGCTGAAGCTCTGCTCCAGTAGGCTGTTGTACATGTCGTCTCGCATGTCGAAGCCTGCGCGTTGGCTGATGATCTCTAATGTGTATCGTTGGATGTAGCTTAACCCGCCCTCAAGAACCGCTATCACCACTAGGCTACCGCTGAAGACCATCAATACGGTTCGATCATAGCTCATAGGGTCCTGGTTTAGCGTCTCGACCACTGGAATCAAGATCCTGTTGGCAAAGCCCTCCATACCAGTAGCCCCTGGAACCGATTCCCCAGCCGCAACATTGCCCACTGTATCGATGATGTTACCCACTATAGCTGGGGAGAGCACCGAGAACAATGTGGTTATTATTATGACTATAACGATTACCTTTAGCTCCCAGTATGGTGTAATGTATCCAAATAGTCGCCTGAAGGTACTCCAAGCGCCTTTTTTCAGACTACTCGACATTCCATGGGCTCCGACTGTACTTGTTCATGATCGCCCTGAGTTCCTCGATGTTCTTCTTGTACTCTGGATTATCCATGAGTTGTACATGTGATATTATGTGGGCGATGGTTCTTTGCGCGTAGCTCCCAATGTCCTTGTCATTGGTTTTTCTCATAATGCGCTCCTCGTAAGCTCTCTTGTTTAATATGTGGCATCTTAATAGCAGCTGTTTTACCTTCTGCTTCTCTTCTTCTGGGATCTCTACATCATACATGTGGAGCCCCTCAACGAGCCTATCCAAGTAAGACGCTGTATAAGCCGAGTAATCTGGGTCCTCCTCTAATGCCTCTGTGACCCTGTAGCTTACATGGAACTCTTCGCTGACAGCCTTGTAATAGGGCTGGATCATGTTCCTTACTTGTTCCTCCCTTGTTACCTCGATTAACCCAGCATCTAGTAGGGTGTTCAGGTGGTGGACGATACTGCTATGGTTCTTATCCAGTTTCTTCGCGAGGTCTGTTGCGCTCATCTCCTCGTGACTTAAAATCTTTAACATCATTCTCCTTGTCTCGTCTGCTAGGAGTTTTCCCACCGCGGGGTCTGTGATGATCTGCACATTCGGCCTCAAATGTATCGCTACAAATACTTGTAGTGTAATAGATAAGGGTTTCAATTATAGAAATAAGATAAAAAATCCGCTACTTTTTGCGGCTCAGGTAGCGCATCCTCTGACCTGCGCTGGTCTTGCCCCTGAAGGCACGTCCACGGATGGGCTTGTTCACAACTTTAGGCTTCTCTACCTTGATATCAAGGTCTTTCGCTTCTTCAAGGAACTCCTTGAGGGTCTCGATGTTCTCATCGTGGCTTGATCCACGTTTTGTGTCAACGGGGATACCCATGGTCTTGGCTCTACCAGCAGTTAGCTCAACTGCCTTTAGCTCAGGGATACTGAATCCCTTGCCCTCACGGACACGGTCACCAGACTCAACAATAGGAGAGATAAAACGAACCATAACAATCACCTATAGCTCTTCTGCTTCCTACGGCGTGCACCGGGTCCACCGAATTTCTTTGCCTCTTTACGACGCGCATCTCCAGCTAGCATGGTTCGGTCATACTCAATGTACTTGCTGCGTAGGCGTTTGCTCTTTGTGAACTTTACCAAGCCTTGTGCGATGCCCATTCTGGCTGCCTCTGCTTGGCTCATGAATCCTCCGCCCTGTGTGTTGATGCTGATATCTACTCTATCCTTGTAGTCTGTCGCTATCATGTATGGCTCAAGGATCTTTTCCCGTGCCATGAATGGCTCAATGAGGTGGATTGGTACGCTGTTAACCCTTATCCTGCCCTTGCCTTCGGAGACGACTACCCTCGCCTTACTGGTCTTGCGTTTTCCAGTGGCCAGAACGCTCTTTTTCTTACTGCTTGACAATCTATATTCACTTCTTCCAGCCGATGTTCTCGGCGATCTCTCCAACGGTAACGAACCTGCGGTTCAGTTTGCTTGAATGGTATTTCTCCATCTTTTCCATATTGGCGCCCTCAAACTTATCAGGAACACCGATGTGGACCTTGAGTTTACTATATGCGTCTCTGCCATGAGCTTTGCGGTGGGGCAGCATGCCTCTGATGACTCTTCTGACTATCCTGTGTGGTTGGCGGTAGTGGATTGGTCCTTTACCGGCTCCTCCCACTTCTAGGAACTCTTTCTCTTTGCTTATTACCATCTTTTTCTTGCCTGATACGACGATCTTCTCGGCGTTCACTATGTCAATGGTCTCTCCCGCGAGAAGCCTCTTGGCTATGATGCTTGCCATCCTGCCCAGTATGAGGCCGTCCCCGTCTATGACTGTCTTGGTGCTCATGTTTTTCATCCTTTTTCTGGCTAGAGTCGCCTAATGCACCCCACTGAACAACGTTTATGGCTATAAAGGTTTTCCAACTATTGACGCTACCCGCCTATCTTGTATGATCTCACCTAAGTGAGACAACCATGTCTCTTTTTGCCTACGCCTAGGCGGTTAGAAACGTTTATACATGATCCCATGACTCATGGTGGCTGTGGAAGTGAAAATGAGGGAGTATATTCACTAGAGGCGTTTGTATTCATCTCTAGTCAGATTACTTTCTCTCAGCAAACCATAGCCACGGATTCTAGAAAACAATCACCCCTAGTGGGCTCTAGGATTTCTAATAACACAAAGGAGACAATGAATTGACTAAGGTAAAATTCGCTATACCCAAGGGACACCTTGGAGACCAGACACTTAAGATACTGGAAAGAGCTGGATACAGTATAACAGGGCATGACAGGACTTATCGTCCGGGGATTAATGACCCGGGGATCGAGTTGAAGGTTCTGCGTCCTCAGGAGATTCCCACTTATGTTAGTGAGGGGGTTCAGGATGTTGGGATCAGTGGTAGGGATTGGGTTGCTGAGAATAAGGCAGATGTTGAGACCTTGCTTGACTTGGAGTACGCCAAGGTTAGGCTTGTTATCGCGGTTCCCAAGAGCTGGAATGGCATCAATAGTCTATCAGATTTGATCAGGAAGAGCATCGATGAGGATTCGATTCTCAGGATCAGCACAGAGTACCTGAACGCAGCCAAGGAGTACATCAAACAAAACCCAGTATACCGTGAAGCCTATGGGGACAAGGACCCTGTGGTTATCAGCCCATGGTGGAGAATAGGTGAAAACGAGAGAGTTGCCATCTATCTTAGCTTTGGCGCTACTGAGGCCAAGCCACCGGAGGATGCTGACGCCATCATAGAGGTCATCGAGACCGGCACGAGTCTCCAGCAGAATGGTTTGAAGGTCATTGAGGAGGTGATGCGGACCAGTGCATTGCTTATCGCCAACAAGAAAGCTCTTAGTGATCCAGTGAAGAAGGAGAAGATACTGGATATATTGACGTTGATGCGTGGGGCAGTAGATGGCGCCAAGAAGCTGCACATATTCGCCAACGTGAAGAAATCAAACTTAGAAGAACTACTGAAGCAGCTACCTGCATTGAAACGCCCAACTATCAGCGATTTGAGCGACCCAGAGTGGTGTGCCATCAACACTGTCATCGATAAGGACATGTTCATACAGATTCTGCCCACTCTAAGGAATCTGGCTCAGGGCTTGGTGCTCTATGAGCCGCGGCAGGTGCTGCCCCTCGAAGAGATTGTATTGGAGAATAGACGATGAAACGGATCATAGATGAAGAGAAGATATTGGCCAAGCGATGGCCCAGTGTCTCGGCGAGCAACAAGGAGCTACTGGACTATGTGAGACCAATAGTCTCTGATGTGGCTGAGCGTGGGGACCCTGCAGTCAAGATATACACCGAGAGATTTGACAAAGTAAGCCTAGACTCCTTCAGGGTCTCACCAAAGGAGATTGAGGCAGCATACAACAAGGTCTCTCAGCAAGAGGTTGATGCACTAAGAGAGTCCCGGAGTCGATTGGAGAAGGTTGAGACTCAGCGACTAGCCCAGAATAACTATGTTGTTGAGATCGATGGAACCACTATTCGTTGCACCTTGAAGCCAATACAGACCGTAGGATGCTATGTTCCCGGTGGGAAGGCTGCTTACCCAAGCTCTGTTGTAATGAATGTGGCTCCGGCTAAGGTGGCTGGGGTTGAACGCGTGGTTGTCTGCACCCCTCCCGGTAAGGATGGTGGTGTTGATCCCTTGACGCTTGTTGCGTGTGATGTCTGTATGGTGGATGAGGTCTACAAGATCGGTGGTGTTCAGGCTATCGCAGCCATGGCGTATGGTACCGAGACGGTTCCAAGGGTGGATAAGATCGTTGGACCCGGCAACCAGTATGTTACAGCCGCCAAAACAGTTGTCTCTGACATTGTTTCCATTGATAAGCCCGCTGGACCCTCCGAGATTCTTGTCATCGCGGATGAGTCCGCTAATCCAAGGCTGATAGCGGTTGATCTCATCAGTCAGGCTGAGCATGGAGCCGGGGGAATATCTGGGCTGGTAACAACCTCAGGAACCCTAGCTGATGCGGTTGCCAAGCTTGTTGAGGACCTTGTTCCTAGTCTTGAGCGAGGTGAGATCGTGTCAGATGTTCTCTCTGAGGGGGGTTTCATCTACACGGTATCAACAATTGAAGAGGCAATTACTTTCGCTAACAGGTTCGCACCGGAGCACCTTGAGATAATGACAGAGAGACCTGAGGATGTCGCTGATAGGATAACTAACAGTGGCTTGATTCTCCTCGGAGCCTATACGCCTGTCTCGTCTACAGATTACTGTATGGGGGTCAACCATGTGTTACCCACTGAGGGCTACGCCAAGGTATCCTCAGGCATAACAGTGCTGGATTATATGAAGCCCGTGAGCATCGTCAATGCAACCAAGGCTGGATTGGATTCTGTACGCTCAAAGGTAGCTGTGCTCAGTGAGGCAGAGGGTTTGCCCAATCACAGGGAGGCAGTGGAGGCGCGGTTCAAGTGAACATCAGACAATTCATAGAGTCCAGTAAAGGGATCAAGCCCTATCGACCTACTCCACCTATGGTGGAGGGTGATGATGTACTCAAGTTGAACTCCAACGAGAACCTCTTCCTCGATAAGCAATTCATACAAGGGCTGGTATCTGAGGCTGCATTGGAGACTGATCCAAGGCTTTATCCTCAGGGCGAAGAGGCAGACCTCAAACAGATGATAGCTGGGTTGAACAATGTTGAACCTGATCAAGTGGTGGTCTCGGCTGGTGGAGATCAAGTAATAGAGCTATTGTTCTCGTTGCTTCAAAGGGGTGAATCTGTTACCGCTGTTACCCCAACCTTCTCAATGTATCCAAGGGCTGCACAGCAACGAGGCATAGAGTTAAGGGAAGCACCATTGAGACCGGATTTCACTCTAGACGTTCAGAAGACCCTTGAGATCGCTGAGGGGTCCTCTTTGCTTGTGGTTTGTAACCCGAATAACCCCACTGGGAACCAATTCCCAAAAGAAGACATACTCAAACTAATTGAGGGCTTCAATGGCTTGGTGCTGGTAGACGAGGCATACCAAGAATACTCCACTTACACAATAGCCGAATCAACCACTGAATACGAGAACCTCATCGTCTTACGGACCTTCTCCAAGGCTTATGGGTTGGCTGGGCTACGCCTCGGCTACTGTATATCCGGTTCGGAGCTGGCTATAACCCTTCGTGACCGTTACTTGATGCCATATCCCGTATCAAACCTTGTGTTGAAGACCGGGTGCAAGGTTCTGGAACAGAATCAACTGATAACCGAGACCGTGGAGGAGACCAAGAAGCTACGAGGCTGGCTCTTATCTGAATTGGATAAACTAGATGGGGTGCAGGCTTATCCCTCTCAGGCGAACTTTGTGCTTTTTAAAACAGAGAAACCATACAATGAGGTATATGACCAGCTACTGAGTCGAGGCATAATCCTCAGCAAGCAGGGCAAGGTGCTGGACAAGGAAAACTATCTACGAGTAACCATAGCCCCCAAACAGATGCTGGAGAGGCTGCTGGTAGCGCTAAAGGAGGCAACAAAATGACCAAATACATCGAAATAGAGAACCCAAGGGGAACCATATACATCAGGGAAGACAAACTAACACAACTAGCCAAAGTAGA
>CAZZFH010000046.1:0-6095 GCA_964653295.1 uncultured Candidatus Bathyarchaeia archaeon
ATTTCTATGTTGTAATCCTTTTGCTCAAGCTCAACTGCGAAGCTAGATGGTGTTTTTCGGTTTGACAATAAATACACGTGTTTTTTTGCTCTTGTTAATGCTACATAGAATAGTCTTCGTTCTTCCGCGTTAGATATTGATTCTTTGTCAGATAATACGAGATTGAGGACTGGGTCGTCTTCTATCTGTGATGGGAAAGAGTATTTTCCCGAAGTTAAACCTAAAATGATAACATAATCGGCTTGTTTTCCTTTGGAGCTGTGTACTGTATAGTCCTCGATTTTGAGTTTTGGATAGTTCCTTCTTAAGGTGCTCAGGTTTTCGGGTCTTTGATGGTTGTATCTGCCTAATATGAAAACAGCAGAGGGTTTTTGATTATCTATAGTATCTAGAATGGATTGTATTTCTTTGGTTTCATGCTCTACCCAGTGTAGTGTTACGGCTGGTGTAGTTGATTCTATGTGTGTTGATAGTGTTTTTTGTATCTGGTTTGGGTTCTGCAGGATGAATTTCGTTGATACATCGCATAGCATATTGTTGAATCTGAATGTTTTATCCAGCGACATGATTTCGCATGGATTGAAGTAATCATTGAATTTACTCATGATTGAGATATCGCTTCCTGTGAACCTGAAGATTGACTGCCAGTCATCTCCCACACAGAACGATTTCGAGTATGGGTTGCTATCTAGAAGAGATTTAAGAAGGGAGTATCTGCTATATGAAATGTCTTGGAACTCGTCGACTAGCACATATTTGTAGTTTGATTGATATTTTCCTGTTTTAATGTAGTTTTCTGCTTTGTTTATCATGTCGTTAAAGTCGATTCTGTCTCCGAGTTCAAGTTGGTATTCTTCAAGGATTATCTTGAATATGTCTAGGAAGGCTTTGTATCTCTGTGGTTTTTCAAGGGTTTCAGCTTTGGTATATAACTCACTTATACTGTATCTGCTTGATTTGTATAGGTTAAGGAAAGTTCCAAGTAGATTTGTGAAGGGATGAACTTCTCCAAGTTGATTAAGTTCATTGAAAAGGTCTTCTTGTGCCATTTTGTTGAACTCTACATTATAGTTTTCCAGTTTCTCGGCTAAAGATTCAAGGAGTACGCCTTCTGATTTCTGCCAAGAATAAGTCTCTATGAGAGTCGTTTTATTCTGTTTATGGATGTTTCTTTTCCATTCCATATCGGCTAGGTATTGTTCTCGGTCAACAAATGGGGCTGTTTGATTGTTTCTATTTACTCCGAAGTGTTCGATGTATATTCCTGTGTCTGGTAGATAGAAATCTGGTTTGTATTGACGATATTCTGAGTCTGCTGTAGGTACTTCGTATTCTTGTTCGTAGATGTAGTTTATTCCGTTTATGTATAGATAGTTGGCTATCTCGAGTTCTTCAAAGCTTTTTACTATGTCTCCTTTTAGGGATCTTATCTCTTGTTCTCGTAGATAGTCTATGTAATCTCCTTTTGAGTTGAACTCAAATTCACTTCGATATGGGGTCTTGTGGAATGCAAAGTAGTTGTTTAACTTTGTTAGAAACTCATTGTTTTTGGATCTTTTCTCGATATAGGTTAAGATCGATTTTGATAGTTTTAGTTTGTCAGTAGATAAATCTGATAGTGAGGGTACTTTGCCTTCAGCTTGTCCAATGATGCTTAACCCGAGGCTGTGGAATGTGTGAACGTTTAGGTCGAGTTTGATTTTTTCTCTTCCACGTTCAAACATTTCATCTTTCGCCTTTTTAGCGAAGGCTATGAGAAGTAGTTCATCTGGTTTAATGTGGTTATTCTTTAGGAGATAACCTGCTTTACCGATTATCGTACTAGTTTTTCCTGTTCCTGCACCTGCCACCACGAGGTTATTTTTCTCATCTACAACGATGGTGGTTCTTTGATTCTCGGTTAGAGGATTGTCTTCAATGTTGTCAAAAAAGACTTTGTTTTGTTCTAATTCGTTTTCTATATAATGCTTGTTGTGTTGTGTGATTTCGGTTTCACCGTTTGAGAATATGGTTTGCAGTGTTTCTATCTCTGATTCAGTTTCCGAGACGGTTTCTATTTTAAGATATTCTTGGATTATTGGTTCTAGGTGCTTCCATTTCTCATACCACGCTGGGTATTCTGTTTTTGATAAGTATTTGTTTGAATTTAATAGCGTCTCGTATTCAAAAATTGAATTAAAGATTTCACCTTTATGAGACTTGATTTTTTCCAGTATTTCTTGTTTTTTCTTCTCTTTCTTGATTGTTGATTGTGTTCTTTGGTACCTATACAATATGGCAGCTAATGCTATTAGGATCGTACCTATGATGGCAAGATTCACTGTTAGCATCGGTAAACTCGGTATTAGTTTCCTTATAAAAATAAAAAACTGCGTAAGTTAGAAAGACTATACCTCAAGTAGCGCGCATTTCTTTATCTCTAAAGTGCATGTGTTTGAGTTATAAACAACCCCGAACATCATTAGACGAAATAAGAAATGGTCCATTATTAGGAGAAAACCAACTGGTTTTTACTAGTATTTTTGTGTTCGAGTCCCTCCTCCCGCACCTCACTTTTCTTGTGCTTATTAGCCGTATTTTGGGTCACTTATTCTCCGTTACTGATACACTTTTTTACACTTATTCAATGTCAATCAAAGCCGTTTTCAAGCCTCTTTTCACTGTAGAGGAATGATTATGTCTGGGATACTGTTACCCCCCCCCCCTTCTTGTTAGCTGTGGTTCAGCTCAAAGTACAGAACCTTACCCCAACAATGAATAATGTAATCGCAGATGTCTAACTATGGAGCTTGAACTGGAGAAAAAAATAATTCTAAGAAACATGCCCCCGGGATTGGATAAACCAGAATTTATCACACAAGCATACCTATACACAGAACCATTTGAGCTCAGGATACGCAAACAGGGCTACAAGTGCCAATTAACATACAAGAGCACAGGAGACGAAGAACGACGTGAATGGGAGAATGAGATACCCTGCTGGCTCTACGATGAACTCGAGACAAAACACGTGGGACGGGTCATCATGAAAAAACGTTACACCTTGCACCGAGACGGGTTAAGATTCGAGATCGATGAATACCTAGACGACTTAAAGGGGTTGATTGTAGCAGAGGTTGAGTTCCAGAATAGAGAAAACTTTGACACATTCAAGACCCCAGCATGGCTTGGAAGAGCAGTGGATGTGACCCTTGACTCAAGATACAAAAACAAGAACCTAGCAACAAACCTAGAGCCAAACATGAAGCCACAGTAATAATGCCGGGGCATCAAGTGTACCATTTTGAAAAAAGTTAACACCTAGAGCCACCAATCATTTCCTGATAATTATGGAGAAACTCATCATAACAGCCGCCGTAACAGGTGGAGAATATGTATCCAAGGCTACAACCCTTTATGTGCCCAGCACAACAGAGGAGATAGTAGCAGAGGTAGTAGCATGCGTCGAGGCTGGAGCCAGTGTGGTTCACCTCCACGCCAAAGACCCGGTTACTGGTGAGGCGTACAGTGGAGACCCCAACCCTTTGATGAAGGAGTACGTTGAACGCATCCGCGAGGAGACTGATATAGTCATCAACTTAACCACTGGTGGTGGTAGGGTCGGTAACCCGCCTGAGGTCTGGGATAAGCTGGTTGAGGCGCGGTGCGAGCTTGGCTCTGAGATGATGAGCCTCAATATGGGCACCATGAACAGGTGGGCTGAGCATCCCACTGGCGAGATTTTCTTGAATACTGTGAGTATGCTGGAGCGTTGGTGTGGCTACATGGTGAAGCATGGTGTGAAGCCCGAGCACGAGGTCTATGATACAGGCATGATTAATGTCTGTAAACAGATCGCAGCAAAGGGCATCGTACCAGAGCCACTGCATGTACAGTTTGTCATGGTGGGACGTACAGGGTTCCTGCCCAACCCACGAATGCTCCAGTACAGTGTAGACCTGTTACCTGAGAACTGGACGTGGAGCGTCTGCGCCCTTGGAAGGAACCAGATACCCATGGCAGCAGTAGCCACAGTGATGGGGGGGCATGTAAGGGTTGGTTTCGAGGATAATGTCTTCCTGAGGAGAGGAGAATTAGCCAAGAGTAATGCTGATCTTGTGCGGAAGGCTGCTAACATTGCTAAGGAGTTGGAGAGACCCATAGCTTCTCCTGATGAAGCCCGAAGGTTACTTGGGTTGAAGTAGCCGAGGGTTTAATCTATCTATCCACCGTCTTCATACTATGGTTAAGATTTGTATCGTAGGCTCGGGGTATCTTGGCACCCAGATCGGTGCCCTGAGCGCGAGATCAGGGTACACTGTTTCAATGCATGATATCTCAGAAGACCCATTCAATATATCAAAGAAATCAGTAAAAGAATACCTTCAGGAATGGATCGAGACAGGAATCATAAAACCAGAGCAAACAAAGGAGATTACTCAAAGGATCAGCTACACTACAGACCTCGCAGCGGCAGTCAGAGAAGCCGAGATAGTGATCGAGGCGGTAGTTGAGCGACTGGATGTGAAACGCATGGTATTCAAACAACTGGATGCCCTATGTGACCCCAGTGTCATAATCTGCAGTAATAGCAGTAGCATAAAGATATCACTGGTAGAAGACGCTACAATGCACCCTGAACGGGTGTTAAATATGCATTTCTATGGCTACCCTTGGAGGCGAAGCGTACTGGAGCTCATGAAGGGAACCAAAACCACAGATGAGACAATAGAGAAAGCGAGAAAATACGCCAAAAGCATAGACGTAACACCATTAACTGTACTCAAGGAGAGCACCGGGTTCATCTTCAACAGGGTCTGGCGAGCCATAAAGAAGGAGTGTCTTACTGTGGCTGATACTGGTGTGGCTAGTTTTGAGGATGTGGATCGTGCGTGGATGAGCCTATACAAGACAGATACGGGTCCCTTTGGCTTGATGGACAGGGTGGGACTGGATGTGGTTAGGGATATCGAGATGGTCTACTACAGGGAGTCTGGAGAAACAAGAGACAAGCCGCCAAAACTACTAGTGGACAAGATCAGCAAAGGAGAACTCGGTGTAAAGACGGGAAAAGGTTTCTACACCTATCCCAACCCGGAGTTCATGAAACCGGGATGGCTACACGGAGAGAGCTAATCCTTTGGCTCAGGGTCTCTTCTAAAGGATCCTGCTGCGCAGTGGATGCTACCACTGTTTCTAGGTTAAACCAACGTCGCTATGTCTACTCGATTACTTCTACGCCGACGCTCTCAAGCCACTTTGTAGTCTTTGGCTCACCGCTTGGAACCATGATCTTCAATCAGCATCAGAAATGTATGATAATCTAAAGAGATGCCTATATGATACTATCAAGCGAAGAAAAAGAAGGAGGATTAGTCTCCGGGTCTGATCTCTATTCGTAGGAACATCATATAGGATACTGCGAAGCAGATGACCAAGCCGACAGCCAAGATCGCTATGTTGGCCCAGTTATTCATGAGCGCCTCTCCGAGAGAGGTGGTTCGCTCAAACTCCATCGCACCCATGTTGAAGCCCCTGGCTGTACCAAGTATAGCCCCAGCCGTATCCTGATAGAGGTCTGTGGGGGATATCTTCATGATGAGGTTGTTCAACTCGTTTCTCTGGGTCATAACCTCCCTGAAGTCTTCGGTCATCTGGAACCTGCCAGGTCCACTGCCTTGCTCTCCATTATTGCCGTTGGGCATGATAAACATGTCCGAGTCTAGTGGCACCATGACGTTAACGACTGCCGAGGCTAGTATAGAGAGGATTATGGAGAAGAACATCCAAGTCGCAACCGAAAACAGTATCGATGTTGATGTCTTCTTCGTCAATACCGAGAAAAGCATACCAAGGCTCAGCCAGAAGACCAGATAGAGTACTGTGAGCCCAGTCAGAGTCAGTATCTTCAACGCCTCAGTCAATGATGGCCCATAGCCTAGCATCGGGATAGCCAAACCAGTGGTAATCGCGATAGTGCCAATTCCTAGAGTAGCCAGTGAGATTGCGCCAGCGATGAACTTACCGTTTATCACAGAGTCTCTGTAGATGGGTTGACCGAGAAGCATGCTGAGTGTACCCGTGGTTCGCTCTTTGTTGATGGCGTCAAACCCGAA
>CAZZFH010000046.1:6105-10418 GCA_964653295.1 uncultured Candidatus Bathyarchaeia archaeon
AGCCATGCCCAGTATCGGGCCGAACATGACCATGATCTGTATGAAGCTAAAGCTCATCTGGGTTCCGCTGAAGATGTAGACGAAGCTTGCCTCGGTGTTGCTCTTGATGAAGTCGCTGCCCTGATAGGCTGCGAGTACGCTGAGGAGCACCATCAAAGCGAATATAGCTATGAAGCGCCGGCTCCCGATCTGGTCTCGTAGCTCCTTCTCTGCTATTGTGAGTGATCCAGCCATCTAGTCCATCTCCTTCTGGTAGTACTTCATGAAGATCTCCTCCAATGAGTACTCCCTTGGCTTCATCAACAGGATAGTCGAGCCATGCTCCACGATGGTCTGTGACACATGGATATCAGTATCATCAGTACCATAGACGTAGAGACGCCCATTCTCCTGCTTAACATCCTTGACACCCTCAATCGCCTCGATATCCTTGACTAGCTCAGGGGTAACTTCTGTGAGTTTGAAGTCAACACGTCGATCCTCTGCTCCGGTCATCACATGGTTAAGGTTCTCCATCGTCTCCTTCAAGACCAGCCTACCCCTATTGATGATGCCGATGCGGTCACAGGTCAACTGAACCTCACTCAATATATGTGAGGTCATGACGACTGTAAGCCCCTGACGGTTCTTCATGTCGAGTATTAGTTCCCTGATCTCACGGGTACCCACAGGGTCAAGCCCCAGAGTAGGCTCATCAAGGAAGACAACCTTGGGGTTCTTCATCATAGTCGAGGCTATCCCAACGCGCTGCTTCATGCCCCGGCTAAATGACTCATACTTTGCGTCAAGCCAGTCACTCATACCAACGATCTCAAGAACCTCATGGATGCGATTCTCACGCTCCTCTCGAGGCATATCATTGAGCTGCCCCAGATAGTCAAGGTTCTCGAATGTGGTCAAGTCACCATAAAGGCTACTGTACTCGGGCAGGATGCTTGCGATGCTTCGCACTTCCCTGCTCTCCTCAACAATATCATAGCCGCCTACCTTTGCAGTTCCTGATGTAGGGACTGATAACCCCATGAGCATCAATACAGTAGTGGTCTTCCCAGCGCCGTTTGGCCCCAAGAAACCAAATATCTCTCCCTGCTCAACCTCCATGTTGAGCTGGTTAACGGCTGTAAAATCGCCGTAGGTCTTAGTCAAAGTCTCTGTGTTTACAACATAGTTTTGCATCTCATTCATCTCCGTTTAAATTTCTTGAAAAGCAGCCCAGCTCCAGCCACCGCCACCACGGCAATACCTAATCCTATGTATCCCCAGGTGTTTGACGCCTGAGCCGTGATCCGTATATCGGTCTCATCAGACTCCAGTTGGTCACTAATAGCCTGTATTGTGACCAGATAATCCCCTGTCTCAGTATCACTCGGTACCTCTGCGACGACGGTGAAGGTCACAAAGTCCCTTGGCTCCAATGAGGAGACCTGCACAGGGGCTATTGTTGCTTCCCAGTCGTCGGGGAGAACAGACTCAAGATAGAGGGTGGTGATAGGGGTCTGGCCGTTGTTTGTGACACGGGCTGAGTATGTCACTGTGCCCCCTATCTGAACTGTGGTATATAGTGTTGAAAGCTCGAGGTCGAGACTGTAACTACCTAATACCTCGATTACGAAGTCAAGCTCATACTCCGCTCCATCATCAGACTCAACCAGAGCCTTCACATCATAGACGCCGCTTACTACACTATTGGGTGGCTCAATGATGAGTCTAATTGACTCTGATTCACCTGAAGCTACTCGGATGCTGGCGATGGCCAAGTCGTCTGCGATGAAAGAGGCATCCCAGTTCTCGGGGATCACGGGCACAGTGAATATGGTCAGAGCATCTGCTTCGCCCTTGTTCCAGACAGCGATGGGGAAGGTTACGCTCTCCCCAGCCTCAACCGAGACTTCTGAATAGCTGCTTATTATCTCTATTTCGCTTGTGCCTTGTCGTAGATTTACATCCAGCTCAAGTGTATCCATAACCGCACCGTTGACATCCAATGCGCTAACCACAATCTCATAATCGCCTATTTGTACTGTGTCAGGGGTCTCTAGCTCTATGGTTAGCTGCTCAGAGTCTCCAGCCTCCATGAGCAGAGTTTTTACGACGATATCTGTGCTGGTCCTGAATGATATGCTCCAGTCATCGGGAATAACCGCCTGTAACGTGATTTTCTTATCAACTTCTCCAATGTTTGAGACCGTTAATGGCAGTGAGATGGTCTCTTCGAGCTCCTCAGAGATGGAGAGATAAGTAGATTTTAGCTCAATCTCATCAGTGTAAACCTTTGGAGTTATCGTAAAATTCAGTAACGCGGCGCTTGACCCAGCGGCGTTCAGCGTGATCGTCTCTATGGTCGTAGCTGTCTCTGGGACAACGATCTCCAGATCATATTTCACGCTCCCCGAGCCAAGAAGTATGTTCTCGATCTCTCCGATGTTGTCAAGAATCTTGGCACCCCAACCTGTTGGTGCATCAACCGAGAAAACCACATCCTCTGTCTCTAAGCCCCTGTTCGTGATGGTAAACTCGAGTGTGAGTACGTTTCCGGGTGTGGTGAGCCGTTTAACTACTGAGGCTGAGAGGCTCAGTGTTGTCTGCATCTTGAGAGTTCCCATCTTGACGATATCTTTGGATGGTTCGTCTGTTGGTGCCTGTGTTACCTGCACGTTTTTCTCGAATGTTACGTAGCCTTCTTTCTCGAAGACCAAAGTATAGGTTCCGCCGAGATTCATCCTGAAGTAGCCGTTTTTATTCGTGTAGACAATCTCTTCTAGGCTTCCCGTGCTTAGATACGCGGATATCTTCACATCCTCAATACGGTCTCCAGATTCATCGATTACCGTACCATGTATGTTTCCCAGCTCGTCGGCAAGGACCATTTGTATTGGCGTGAGTGTGACGCTGAGTATTATGATAACCAGCAGGGTTACCTCTCTAGATCGTTCTTTCAACTTTTTTTCACCTTGCAGCGTGAAGGCGTCTAAACTCTATTAAGCGGTTTTTCCATTTTACACCCAATTTAGATCAAATTTATGGAATAATCAAACTGGTGAGACCATGCCAGTAATATGGGGAGTCTAGGTTCGGGTTAGGTAAATCATTATTATGGCTGCGATGCTCGCGAATACGTCTGGAATGGAGTTAAAAACATTGAACCAAATCGGTTCAGAGCCCCTCAATACCCCAAATAATAGGGGATTGCTGGTGATGCTGTAGATTAGTAGTACCCCTGATAGCGCCATTAATCCCAAGCTGAATTTGGAGTGCGTCTCATTGTATAGCTGAGTGTATAGATACAGTATGTATCCATACATTATCATGTTCAATGTGGAGAGGACAATTCTGAACGTGATATAGCTCTCGATCTGCTGCTCAAGCTTCTCCAATGCCTCAGGATCATCTGGGTTAAGTCTCGGTCTCCAAGGATATCGTTGATCTGGTTGAGCAGATACCATAAAGCTAGTGGAAATTATTAGCACAAAAGCCATCATTATTAACAGATGTTTCTTCATTTTTCGTTCCCCTCTCCATTGATTTTCTTGTTGATTGATTCCCATAGCTCGTTGAACTCATCCATATGTTTCTCTATTCTCGGGGTCAGGAAAAACATGGAGCCATAACCAGACCCCATTGAATAGATTAGTTCGTTGTCCACAAGCACCTCTAGGTGATGCTTGACCGTCCGGTAATCGAGCCCTAGATGAATTCTTAGCTGATTGGTGTTCATGGGTTCCTCTCGTAAGACAGCAATGATGCGTGCTCGGTTGGGGCCTCCGCGTGTTCCTGTGAGGAGCCACAGGAGTAGGTGTTTGAAGGTACGTGTAGGAGGCGCCATACGAGTCGAACCACTGGTATCTTGTCGAGTGTCTGTAAAAATCTATGTTTAAGCGTATACCCATTTTACCCCCAATTTAGATCAAAATCCATGGCACATGTACTCTTGCTGTAAATCGTCTATATGATCGGAAGGGCTATCATCTCCCCCTTCCATTATAGTTTATTGGACTGGTTAGATGAAACCTAAGAAAAAACTACCAGAAGACAGCGAGGAGATGGCCGAGATAGGAAAATACATCCTCCTCAAATCCACCATGAACAAGCAACCCTACTACAGTATCTATGAGTTCTATGAGGGTAGCGATGGACGCCGCTACTGGCCACGAGGAGCCAGCAACAGCGACTTCAACATGGTTAAACTTGAGCTGGAAAGGATCACTGGTAGAAAAATAGAGTTGGAGCTACCGAGTTAAGTACTCGTAAGCCGAGAGCAAATGCACCTTCACTATGTGCATGAAAGCCTCGGTCTCTACATACTCATCAACGGT
>CAZZFH010000047.1:0-10329 GCA_964653295.1 uncultured Candidatus Bathyarchaeia archaeon
TAGGTTACCTGTTTGGTGCTTCCATAAGCCTTGATTAACTCATAAATATGGGTCACCTTGTTCTTGTAGAGCATCAGGTCTACTGCTAGGTTTTCTCGTTCCTCCTGCGTAAATTCACTGAGCCTGCCCACATTGATTCTTTCGAATAACTGGGGGTTATCTGATTCACTGTGTCCATTCAGATAAGATTCTTTCAATAGCTGTCTATGTACATCAGAGAGAATCTCGACATACTGGACATCATTCACCGCGTGGGCGTCAGCGAGAACATCTGCAGGAAGATCAAAAGCGCTACCCCTGATACCCTTCACCTGAGTCCCTAGGAGCAATGTGATTAATTCATAGGCGTTTCTATCCCATGTTCGCCTTGCCCTCATTGCTCTGCCTCGAAGCTGCTGCCAAGCTGTGACATCCCGGGTGGCGGTGGAGTCAATCAGTATATTGGGTTTGATAACGTTCCACCCAGTCCGTGCCCAAGAAGAGACAATGATCACATTAACAGGCAGCGTCGGTGAATCAAACACCCTAGACATGAGGTTATACATGAGGAGCTTCTTCTCGCCTCCCGGCATCTTGACGGCGTAAAACTGCCTGACTCTACCATTTGCCTGTCTTAGCTTTGATTCGTTTGCTTCATCAAAGTACCTTGATATGATGGCGTAATCGTAAAAGTTGTCAACCCATCGCCTGAGAACATTGTTTCGTAGACTCAGTCTGGATTTTAGTTGTTGACCCTGTCTACCAAGCTTTAGCTTGTTGATCTTGTTCTCAAACTTAGATATGATTCGTCGTTTGAACTCCCCGGGTCTCTTTGCCCCTACACCATGCAGATGGGAGACATAATCGCGCAGCGTATCATAGAAGAATATGCTTAATTCTTGTAACTGGTCTCGGGGGAGGTTTATCCTGCTCGTGACTAGTCCAAAGAAGGATTCACCAAGCTCCCGTATCATTATCTCTTCCTTTATGAAGAGCGATATTTGGCTGGGCAATGGGTTCTCTTCGTTGTAAGGCATATAGACCTCGCTGGATAACGCAGCTAGGGGAGTAAGTCTTGGATCGCCCAACATCTGAGTGAATATTCCTGCAACACCAGTGTATCCGGGTGCCGCGATATCTTCCTCCCATTTGATTCGCTTTGCTTTGTCGAATACTATGACCCCTGATACGTGACGTGTCTTGTACTCTGACTCGATGATTGCGTTGATGGTGTCGAGCCTGCCTTCGCCGATACGGAAGTAAAAGTTTCTCAAACTATTGTAGAGACCAAAGAAGGTAGAGGCTAGAGCGTCCTTTACATCCTGTTTAGCTTTTCGCGTTACCGGTTGCTGTAATACAACGGGCTGATTGGTATACCCGAATCCCTCGGAGTCCAATCGAAGCGATATGTCTTGGAAATAGACAAGTTCCTTCAGTTCACCTCGCGTTGCGTTGAGGACCCCAAGTATTTCTTCGAATCTTGGGGATATTTCACCCAATGCGTCTTTGACCTGCTCAGCGTCTGAAAACTGTGTGAGTGCTTGGGTAATGATCACCATATTCAAGTCATTCAGAGTGAACCCTTTCATCTGCTCCCAGTCGCGGAAACGTTTCCGGAGAGCACCTTCCTGATCACGCTGTCCATCATACATGTCGAGGTGCTTACCGAGGAGTATCCTTTGTTCCATTGGTTGTTTTCGGAAAGAGTCAGTTAGATACTGGACCCCGATTAGCTCAACGTATGCTTTGAGTTGCTCCTTGTACACATCCAATAGGTCCAACACTCGCTTCTCCCTGTCCGAGTAAGAGAAGGGAATACCAAGCTCGGCGAAGGGAGCCACAAAACCATAGGCTATCAAGTCAGCTGGGGGCATGACGTAGACTAATTGAAGCCCGAGTAATGGAAACCTATCACGATAAGACTCAGCGGTTCCCGAGAACCCTATCAACCCACGCAGGCTGCCATCGCGCATCCACTCAGATAATAGACGGGCAACGTTGGCTGAGACACTGTTCATGTTGTCCGCTACTTTGTGTACCTCATCCAGTATCACGTATTGAATATTGCTTGCTTGCAGGAACTTTTCTATAGAGACTTTGTCAAAACCACCCTTCCCAATAGGTGAGCCCAGCTGAGCAAGCGATGTATAAGTCATTATCAGTATAGGTGGAGCAGCGCCTGTTCTGCGACGCTCAACCTCATAGGTCCCTGGGGTGCCAGTGAATATCTCATCTATGGGCATCTTTAACCCGATGTCTTTGAAGCATGTTTCAGCAACCCACTGCTGCACATAGTTTGAGGTCGGAACCAAGATCAATATGGATTCTCCCCTGGAGAGGGTTCTCAGCCAATCCTGGATACACATCAAACCCATGAGGGTCTTACCGCTACCAGTAGGAGCCTCAATCAAGGCGCCCTGATACCCATACCCCTTGAAGATAGCGTAAGCGTCCCTCTGGTATGGTCTCGGGTAGACGCTCCCAAGGATATCCGCGTGTTCCCAAAGTTGGCTTCTTCCTAGCTGCACAGACCTTGTTATTTCGAGGGCGGCAGCGATGAACAAGTCAGACATCTCTGGGCTACATCCTGAGAATCGCTGGAAGAATGTCTTGAACGAGTTCTTCCTGTTCACGATGTCTGAGAGCCCTAGGAACCCGTTTGCCTCAAAGTCTCTATAGAGCCGTTCACCGAGGAAAGCCTCCAAGTTAGCGTGATCCATGTTCAAATAATTGTAGGGGATGCTCTCGATCCTGTATCTTTCACCGGTCTGGCGTACATGTCCACGGGAGATGAGGTTATTGAGGTGCCCCTGTATAGTGTCTGGCTCCATCCTGTGGATAAGGTGTAATTCCAGCGCGTGCTCGGTTAATGTCTCCAAGGTGATGGGAGAATCTGCATCACTGAGGACCTCCATAAGTATATCCCGGAAGTAATGCTCAGAGGTCTGCTTGTTCAGAGTCAATACCAGTGGGACGATGGTCGGTGTAACCTCTCGCATATAGTAGAGGGGCTGGTGTAGGATAACGAGGTTTCTTAGCGCTGTGTTGATGAGCTCCTCGTTTCCCCTGCGGAGAGCGTCCCGTAAGATCCCCAAGGTTCGCCCATAATAACGTGCTAATAGGTAGAAGCACTGGAGCATTCCTTTCTGGTTCTCATTTTCCCTATATCGGATGAAGTCGTTGTACAGTCTTGACGAGAAGTTATGAGCCATCCAATAGTTTCGTGGTGTGGCGCCTGCGGCTGGGATTACACAGGAAAGAGCAGATAAAGGTTCCATGCTTGGTGAGTTCACTATTGTTGAGACTTCTTCTTCCGGATCATATTTTTCTTCATCCAACAAGGGGTCCTCCTATTTTTTGAAATTTACAGCGTCTTTCCCACGCTTCAACAATGCGATGTTAATCCTCTCAATCAGCTCCCGTGGGCTGAAGGGTTTCGTGATGTAATCATCTGCCCCTGTCTCAAGCCCCTTGACGATGTCCTTGGTCTCGGCTTTTGCTGTCAACATGATGGTGATGGGTGTCTTCTTTCCCATCTTTTCCCTGATCTCGGTAACCACCTGATATCCGTCCTTCTTGGGCATCATGATATCAACGATCATGACATCGGGTTTCTCACGGAGTACAGTTGCTACACCTTCCTCACCATCAACAGCGATAAACACTTCAAAGCCTTCCTTAGTCAACTTTATTCTTACAAGTCTAAGGAGATCAGCATCATCATCAATAGCTACAATCTTGTATGGCATAATAATCACTAATAATAGGGAACCAAATTATTAAACTCCTTTTAAAAAAGTTAAAAATAATACTACTTTTACACTGTCCAAAAAGCGGAATAATCAGAAAAAAGGGGTAAACAAGATACTCTGTCTAATTCACCCGTGTTTTGGGAAGAATAGATGATTCGGATTATCCCTCAGTATCCATGTGGCGTACATTTTCGCCTGCTCAATTGTATAGTCCCCATCATCAATCTTTTTCGATAGCACGCGTGCGATGTTATCCCGCGCTATAACAGAGTGACCGTAAATGCCCTCAACGGCCAGATAATCTCCCCCGAAGCCCAGAATCTTGTTAACCGGAACCTCGTCTAGCCACTCACTTAGGGCTGTCCGCGCCTTGGCTGGGCTGATGATGTGCATCCAACTCATATCCACATAGACATTGGGGAAATTCTTTGCAAGAGCCCCAAGCTCCCCAGTGTATGGCCAGCTTCCGTGGAATATATCGAATTTAGCGTTATGATACTCCATGAAGAGGTTCACGAGATGCATTGGATTGCTGTTGCTGAGTATGTTCTCGTTGCCCTCATGCAGCCCGGTATGAATCTGGATGGGTAGCCCCCGTTTCTCGGCTTCACTGACTGCCAGATGGATAAGATAGTCCTGCATTGGTACCAATGCCTCGTTGCCCGGTGAGTCGGGAACCATCTTGCTATGGTTTTTCACCGGGTCGATGATTACCCGGGTGAAGGTTCTTGTCTTGTATAGCTTGTTGAAGGCTTCCTCTGCCTCGCTAAAGCTCCGCTTCTCAAAATAAAGCGAGCGTCGATAGGCTTGAGCTATCTTAATGCCCACGACTTTACCCTCAAGTGTATCAAACCTGCTTCTTACCAGTGAGACAAGGTCACTGAGGCTGTGAACCGTTGCGCCATTTTGTCTAGCGTATGTTTCTAGCTCGTACCTGTTGCTAAGTGCAACGAATTCTCCGGTCCTGAGCACAGGGGCAAAGAAGTCTCGATCCACATCATAATTGCCTGACAAGGAGTCGAGGACACTGATTTCGATCCCAGCCTTCTCCTTCAAAACCCAGCGATATAGTCCCGGCTTGTTACGCTCAGAAATCCTCTTGGATAACTCCTTGTAGGTATCCTTATTGATCCCAGATACTCCATAGAGGTCGCGTGCAGCGATCTCGACGCATCTTGAGTACCCTGTGTTCTGGATTTTCTCCCACCAAGGCTCGAAAACCTCCCACCTATCCTCAATAGATAAAGCCGGGTCTCGTATCATCAGAAGCTCTTCTTCAGGCATACCCGCCGAGATTAGGTCAGAGGAGGTATAGTGGAGGAAGAACTGGCTTAGAACATCAACGGGTATGCTTACACGTTCCTCTTCTGAGGGAAGATGCTCGTGAGTGTCTATGATCTTGATGCTGTCTACGTGTTTTTTCAGCTCAGGATAGGAACCATTCATGGTATAGAGTAGTCTTAATGTTAGTTAAGATTTTCAAGAATATCCAACATTGGTAAACATTATCTAGAACCACCGGGCTCTTTTCGTTATCATGAAGAAGATACTCGAAGACATCAAGATACTGGACTTCACACACGTTTGGTTCGGCCCCTACAGCACAATGATGCTGGCCGAACTCGGAGCGGAGGTAATCAAGGTAGAGCCACCATGGGGAACCATTGGAAGGCTAGGACCCGGAGAAATCCACCACGGTGCAAGCACCACCTTCTACGCGTTGAACCTCAACAAGAAAGACATCAGCATGGACCTCAAGAACCCCGAGGTCAAGGAGATGATCAAGGAGCTTGTTAAACAGAGTGATGTGGTTATCCAGAACTTTGCACCGGGCACAATGGAGAGGCTTGGATTCGGATACGATGTATTGAAGGAGTGGAACCCAAAGATAATCTATGCAGCCCTCAGCGGCTTCGGTCAGACAGGTCCCTACAGCAGGTATGGATCATATGCTGTTATCGCTGAGGCTATCAGTGGACACTCCTATGCTACAGGCAAGGGAATCAGTCTAGAGCATCCACCAGTCACCATGGCAGGAGCCATGGGGGACCTTGGCCCTGCCATGTACGCTGCTTTCTCCATTATGGCTGCTATCAGGTACCGGGATCAGACGGGTAAGGGTCAGATGATCGATGTATCCCAGATTGACACCATGGTTGCCTTCAACTGCTGTGCAAGCGTTGCCTATGATCTGATTGGGGAGAGCCCGATCCAGCGACGTGCTCAGCGTCCTCGTGACCCCAATAGGATTTGGGGGATTCTGCCTGTCAAGGATGGGTGGATCCAGATCGCTGGTGAGCGTGGTAAAGCCATCGAGAACTTGAAGGCGGAGCTTGGTGTTGATGAGGTGAGTAAGGACCTTGTGCTTGAGCGTATCAAGGATATGTCCAAGATGGAGGCTTTCAAGTGGCTCGCAGACATGGGTTTCCCATGCGCACCCATCTATGAAGCCTATGAGGCGATGGAAGACCCTCACATCAAGGCAAGGAACATGTTCGTTGAGGTCGAACACAAAGCAGCTGGAAAATACAAGATACCCAACTTCCCAGTAGTCTTCAGCGAGACCCCTGGAGAGGTTACCAGTGCTGCTCCTGTTTTGGGTCAGCATACTCGTGAGGTCTTGAAGGAGAAGCTTGGTAAGACCGATGAGGAGCTGGATGCCTTGGAGAAGCAGGGCGCGATAGTCCAGTGGAAGGGCTAAGCTCCTTATTTTGATACAAATCTATTATTTTTAACGTAGAACCTAAGATGCTCGGATAGGTCTCGGGTTACTCCTATCCTGTGGCTGGTGTCTATCTCGCATTTAAATTCATTATCCAGTACATAGACTGGGCTAGACTCCTTTGTGACATAAATGCCGTTGAGACTCTTATCCACATCCAAAGCGAGTGTGAGCTTCCCGGGTCCACTGGTCAGGTCTCGTAGTTGTTTTACTGGGCGGTTTCTCTTCATTACCTCGATACCCATGGTGGGCTCTATGGCTCTGATGAGTATGCCACCGACACCAGCGATGTGGGCGATGATGTTGAGCATCCAATACTTGTGCACATTATAGATGAAGAGCCTCCCCGGCTCCTCAAACATCACCCGGTTATACTCCTTCAAGCCATTAAAAGCACGACTCGCGGGATCATCCCCACCAAAATAAGCCTCAGTCTCCACTATGACTCCACCGAGCACCGTATCACCCAGTCTCCTGATCAGTACTTTGCCCAGTAATTCTCTCGCAACAGTGGCTGTGTTTCTACCGTAAAACTGGGGGCTGAGGACGCTCATCAATGGGCTATTACAAGATGCAGCTTATAATATTCATCTGGGGAAAACCAGCGTTAACTGTTTATACGTAGGTTTAAGTTAGGTCATGGATGTATCCCGCAGCTTGGACAAGTTCTGAGTCAATTTATTTCGTGATGCTCCAGACCATAGTATTTCTGGTAATCAGCGGTCTACTGGTTGTGGCTTTTATCCTCAAGGCACGTGGGAACAGGCTATGGAAGCCTGTTTTAGCGCTTTTTGTACTAAGTGTGCTCCCATTCCTGCTGGGAGGAACCTTACCATACGAGATACAGGTAACCCAATCCGAGGTCGTGATGAATGACCCAATAGAAGTAGAAATCGTCGTGAGGAACCCGTACCCCGTGCCTGTCTGGTACCCTGGAGCCGACTGGATAATGCTAGACACCGTATCCGCTGGAGCACCCGAGGGCAGCGAAAGTGGCGCCGCTGTGGATGCGTCAGGTCAAACCATTGGCAGGGCCCTAGTCATGCCCTGGGGGTCGAGTGTCGTCCATTCGAGGCGGTTCCTACGCAATGAGACCGGGGGCATCGATATCAGATTGAAGCTGAAGGAGGGTGTTAGAACAGTGACCAAGAGCAAGACAATAGAGGTTGAGGATGATCCAGTTGTCTTTGATGAAATTATCTTAAACAGGAATGCGAACCAGTTGCCCTACTTTGGTTTCCACCTGGAAAACAGGGATACTAGAGCTATTACTGCGATTAATATGGAGCTTGATGGGCAAGTCCTGCCATGGAACTTTGGTGTTGATAGATTGAACCCGGTTGAGCCCGGGGAGGGGATGGGGTCTACTGTTTTCATCGCTTGGTTTGACCCTGAACTGGGAGACTATACGGGGTTCTATCCATTAGCGGGGAGGGTGTATGAGCTCAAAT
This sequence comes from uncultured Candidatus Bathyarchaeia archaeon, assembly GCA_964653295.1. Lineage (GTDB taxonomy): Archaea > Thermoproteota > Bathyarchaeia > TCS64 > TCS64 > RBG-16-57-9. The sequence goes on from CAZZFH010000047.1 coordinate 7,905, forward strand.
TCCACATCAGATACATGGATGGGTACACCAGAACCCGCACCAAGGAATGTACCGGGGTAAACTATGGAGCGATAAGCACGATTTCCATATTTGACCACGTGAGCTTCTTTGATGAGAGCCTGTTTGCTGTGGATGATGGTGGACAGTTCTCTCTGAGCCTGAGAAACAATTGGCAACCAGATGAAGCCCAGAGCATCCAACACATAGAAATCTACATCAACGGGACAGAGATAGCCAGTGTCGATGAGTACCTGCCACTGGGGAAATACTGGTCCTTCTCAGCCAGTGTACCCTTTGAGTTAGACACTGAGAAGATGTACGAGATTTCTCTCAGGGCTAGATCGGTGAATGAGTTGTCTTGGAGTAGTAAGGTTATCCCATGCGAGGCATATATCACAGATACAACTCATTAGTGTTCTAATCAGTTGAACAATTGTTCAAAAAACTAGTTTAATACAGATATGAAGATGCTTGTAAATCATTCAAATGTCTCAACATGAGAAGAACGCCAACTTCGTGATGCTGTTTCTAGTAGTGGTTATCGCTGTTTCCCTGATATGGATGGAACAGGGAAGAGAGGTTCCTCTGAAGGCTTCAGGTAAGTATGAGAAGGGCATCTGGACGGAAAAGGAGGAGTATGGGCTAGGCGAGACAATCGAGGCAGCCATCATTTTCATCAACGACGGGTATCAACCAATTGAGATCTACCCAATCTACTCTTTCACCTTCAGCGGGAACAGCGTCTATGATCCAGTACAAGTTACTGGTGAGATATACACGGAATACGTCGAACCCAAGATAACCATCCCAGCGAATAGCAACCTAACCTTCGTAACAAGCTCATTTACGCCAACCTATCCGGGACCCTTCAAAATAACGGGACTGGGCTTAATCAAGACAGTGAACGTCACAGGATACAAAGAAGCTACCCTGAACAGCACTGGTATCAGCCTCATTATTGAGCCCAGCATCAGGGAACCCAAGGACAGAGACTACGTGGAGTTCAGCCTTGTAATCGTGAATGACAACCCCTACCCGGTCAAGGTACCTTCAGTCAGCAAGATAAACATTGGATTCGCTCCCAACGACCTGAGGTCGGGTGTATTCATCAGCTGGTTATATCCGTATATTGAGATCGAGGCAAACTCAAGCAGATTGTTGCATAGACAGGGTTATCAGTTAAGGTATCCTGGATTCGGTCTCTACATGTCAGTTGAGGGGGTAATGGCGTCAATAGAGGTTGAGGTTACCCAATGATCAACACGGTTCTTGTCCAGTCAACTAGTTCCATCGAGTTATTGAGTCAGCTACTATATGGAATCATTTTAGTGGTTGTGATCACCGGGTTGATGGTCTACTTCAAGAAATACATGGGAACAGGCGGTAGATTGGACCCAATGATTCTTAGCCAAAAATACGGGAAAACCCTCATAGTCTTAACGATCATAGCCATCGGCTATGCGAACCTCGACTATTACTGCACCTTCAATGTATCTACTAATAGGCTCAGCTATAACGCCGGCGAGATCATTGAACTAAACTGCACAATAACCAACCCGCTCCCAGTGCCAGTGTACTACCGTGGACACGGGATGATATACATAGAGGCGAGCTACCAGAACGGCACAAAGATCCAGAGAACACAGCTAACCATAAGCGAGGCAGCGGCTCAAGCAGCAGCAGAGGAGGCACGAGCCGCATCAGGTGAATACATCAACATGGGATTCATCATGCCCAAGGGTGAAAAGACGGTGAAAACCGTGAGATATACCCCGATGCATGAGGGAGAAGCCATGCTTGACGTGGAATACAATGGATTCTCCAAATCCTTAAGCCAAAACTTGAGCCAAACCATCGGTAAATACAGTCCAGTTGAGGTGACTGTGAACTCCACAGGCATCACGCTATACCTTGAGAAGAGCGCAGATAGCGATAACCCAACAATTCTAATCAAGCTTAGGAACGATAACCGGTTCCCCATCAGGATCAAGCCGTTTTCATACATCGAGATCGCAAACGATTCACTAGACAGGGGGTTGAAAAGAGTTGCAGCTGTTGATTTCTTCGTTCCTTTCTGGGATATCCCAGCCTTCTCATCGAGAACCATCTACAATACTGACGCCTACGCGTCCCCAGATCGCTCCCTCATCTACTTTACACTATATGGACAAACACTCAGATACCCGCCGGAGTCCTAACCCGTTATCGTTATCAATCAAGAAACCAGCCTTAAGTAGACAGGAGCCAACGCAATGGACTGGAAAACAGCTCTCCATGATCTCTCAGATAATGTGCAGAGCAATGTAATCGAGGTTATCCCTCAACGAGGTAAACTACCCTACAACAAATTCAAGAACCTCTTGGATAATCAGGCACAGGAAGCCATCATCGAGACCATCATCAAACACAACATCAGCGCCACCCT
>CAZZFH010000048.1:0-10274 GCA_964653295.1 uncultured Candidatus Bathyarchaeia archaeon
AGAGAACCCCCAGAATAATATCGCTACTGTTAAAGGCGTATAAAATCAAGTATTGAGAATTGAAGCCCGTTATCAATGAATATTTTCCTGATCTTGAGAAGATCCCTTGGATAAGTCTCAGAGAGTATCCAACCGAGGTGGAGAAGCTTGAGAGGATGGGTGAAGCCAGAGGCTTCTCAAATCTCTATATCAAAAGAGATGATTGCTGTAATCCAGTTTATGGAGGAAACAAGGTCAGAAAGCTTGAATATGTGTTAGCTGATGCCTTGCAGAAGGAAAAGAAGACGCTGATAACGCTGGGGGGTTCTGGGAGTAATCAGGTTCTTGCTACTGGTATATTTGGAGCTGAGCTCGGGTTTGATGTGGTTGGGATTATGATGGACCAGCCCAACGCCTTGTATGTCCGAAAGAACTTATTGCTGGATCAATATTACGGCGTCAAACTTGTCTATGCCAATGACGCGCTGTCTGAGGTAGTCTCCTTTGTTATAGAGTATTTGCGGACAGAGTTGGGTGGAGGAAAGCCCTATTTTGTAACCGCTGGGGCTAGTAGCGAGTTAGGGAACATGGGGTTCGTGAACGCTGCTTTCGAGTTGAAGAAGCAGGTTGAGACCGGTGATATGTCTGAGCCTGATTATATTATCGCTGCCTGTGGCTCTATAGGTACAAGTGCTGGGTTGAATCTGGGGTGCAAACTCGCTGGTTTAAAGACCAAAGTTATAGCTGTGAGGGTCGCGATGCCTTGGATAACCACCAAGTGGCGTATGAGGCGCATGATCAGGGACATCAACAACTTTATGCGGAGATACGATACCACGGTGCCCCGCGTTGATATGCTCGAAGAAGACCTGATACTGCTAGAGGACTATCTGGGTGAGGACTACGCGGCTTTCAGTGACTGTAGCTGTCAGTGTGTTGACGATATGCTTGAGTTTGAAGATATTCACCTTGAACACACGTACACAGGAAAGGCGATGGGTGGTGGCTTGGATTGGCTGAAGAAACAGGGAAAAACAGACGAAACAATTCTCTTCTGGAACACCTACAACTCAGTGGACCTATCAGAGAAAGCAGCCACAGTAGACTACAAGACACTACCAGCTAAATTCCATAAATACTTCACAGAGCCAGTGCAAGAAGAAACGTGGGGAAGCTAGAGGTCTACCTCTTCACCTGATTCTCCGGGTCTCCAGCCTTTAATATGGTCGAAGGCCGCGTTGACACTGTTTCTCAGATAGGCTGTATCTGAGTTTACTGCGCAGAATAGGAATCCACGTTTTAAAGCCTCGTTGATATTGGTTGGTCCTGGGGTTGTGAAGCAGTGCATACCCGGCGCGACACCTGAATCTCTTCCAGCCTCAACTATCCTATCAAGGGTCTTGAGGAAGACTGGGTTTGTATAGTCTCTATGGATACCCATATCGAGGCTTAGATCGCTTGGACCTACGAAGCATGCATCCACTCCCTCAACGCTGAATATTTCCTCAATATTCTCAACGCCTTTCGCTGTCTCGATCATAACCACACATAGAGTCTCATCATTAGCAGTCTTGAAGTAATCCGGGTCCCGGAAGGCTGCTAATCTGGGTCCTGCTCCCCTCTCTCCCCATGGGGGATACTTCATGAGCTTGACCATTTCCTCTGCTTGTTCCTTGGTCTCGATCCTTGGGCTTACTATGCCTGTGGCTCCTGCGTCCATTACTTTCTTTATCCATATGAGGTCGGTCCATGGGATGCGGCACATGGGCATGCATCGTTCCCTTGCGTAGAGCATGGATTGGACCATGAAGTGGTATGTTTCTGGTCCATAGGCGCTGTGCTCCATGTCGCATACGAGCCAGTCCCATCCCATGTCGGCAAGGTACATGGTCATATCGGGGTGTCCCACTGTGACCCATGTTCCGAGGGCTGGTTTTCCTGCTTTGAGTTTACGTTTTACTAGGTTTCTCATATCATTGAATGGGTAGTTTGTGGATAAAACGGTGTCGAGTGATCACAAGACTTGAATCCAATAGAGGTATGAGATGTGCAGTGAATAAAATGGAAGGCTGGGTGTATGCGTTATTGGCTGTCATCTGCTGGGGCTTCGAGGCGATAATAGTAAAGGCTGCTGGGGACGGCGTTGATTCAATGACTGGTACTGGTATAGGGTGCATCGCTGCTGGGGTCTTCTTTCTCATATACCTAGTCGGAACTGGAAGAGTAAATGGCTCCGTATTGAACAGGTCTGGACTTTTCTACGGTTTAGCTGGAATAATTAGTTTCGCGGTCGGCCACTATCTCTATTATACTGCGATCAACAAGTCTGGAGCAGCACTTAGCGCAAGCTTAGTGTCAACATATCCACTACTAACCGTTTTGATGGCAGCATTGTTCTTGGGAGAACCTCTTACAGTAAGAAGCGGGGTCGGTACGCTACTGATTGTAATAGGCGGATTAGTACTGCTAGTCTAGAGGCGAGATAGGTCCTCCCAGACCCAGCCTATGCCTAGTTTCTCAAGAGTCTCTCTGATGGGCACTCCTTCAGGGCTCCACCCCATCCTCTCATAATAATTATCCAGCATTTGATCCCAATGGGGCATTATACCTATACCCTCTGTTGGACCATCAACAGGAGTAGAACCATATCTATTGGAGGGTCTATCAAATTCTTTCCCTATACCTACTTGGAGATTGAAGGCTCTGAGAAGGTTTACAGCTCTTCGTCCAATGTCCCAAGCCTCCTCTGGACTCATATCCCAGCCAGTAGCTGCAGTAATAGCGGCTGCTAATCGTATGTGATTCATTCTCGTGTTGAATCTGCAGGTTACTGCGCTATCTTCTAGCTGCATTAATCCCTTGGTTCTTGCCACCTCGTCGCTGATGATCATGGGGTTGGCTGGTCCTTGAGCCTCGGGTACCATTACACTCATATGGGTCTCGATTGTGCTAGTGTTGCTGACGGTTGTATCAAACATTTCCGCCCACCTTGTTCTATGATCGTGACCTCTGGGCGTGTTTCCTTTCTGTGTGTAGATGGCTGCCTCGGCTGCCTTTCCCCCCAACTTTAATGAGGCCCTCCTCACACCATCAGCCAGCAAATCACCGAATCCTTTCCTGTCTGCAATCATATGAAGTAACTTCTCCGTGCCCTCGATGTCTCCGAAACCGGTCTTGAAGCCTACCTGTTCTTCTGTGAGCCAGCCATTCTCCATGCATTCCATAACCCATCCTACTAGCCAACCAGCCTCATTGTTATCAAACCCTAGACGATCCGTTAAACCACTCAACATCATAGTAGCTTCAACGTCAGTGATGCCTGTCGCTGGACCCCAAGCCGCCATCTGTTCATACTCCGGCTCCTCGACAACGCACTTGTATGTTCCTTCTTTTATCTCGAACATGGTAGAGTGTAGGAGCCTGCAACCCCAGCAGGGAACCCTCTCTATCTGGTATTTATCTCGAAGAGTTTGCTCAACGAACTCATTAACCTCCGCAGAGGATGCGCCCCATTCATAGGTGCTATAGTTTTTCACAGGGAGAGCCCCACTCTGGCTTTTCCACATGTTGGCTACGCCTCCTATGGTTCCCCTGAAGTATTCTACGTCCTCATACATCTCTTGTGAGATGCTGAATAGTTTCTGTTGGTCATGGACCTCGATTCGGCCATTGCCCCTGAAGGCTATAATGGCTTTGAGCCTCTTGGATCCGATTACCGCGCCTGTACCGTTATGGCTCGCACTGTGCCCGTGATCAAGGAAGGTCCCGGCCCATCTTACCTTTGTTTCTCCGGCGGGTCCAATGGAGAGGACGCTGGCAGATCGGTTTCTGGCATCATAGGTCTCGCGGAGTTTGTCCGTTACCTCATATGTATCCAGACCAGTGATCTCTGATGCATCAACAAGCTCAGCCTGACCATCTCTCAGAACAAGATATCGCCAATCCTTGGATCTACCAGTCAAGATAACGCCATCAAAGCCACTGAACTTCATATAAGCGCCAAACAATCCATTAGCCTGACTGCTTGTAGCCCCATCTGTGAGTGCTCCCTTGGTAACGATGCTTATGGAACCAGATCCACCGATGCTTGTGCCAGTTAAAGGTCCGGTTCCTATGAAGACTATGTTTCTTGGATCATCAAACTCGATATCACGGGGAACCATGTCATATAGGATCTTGGCTCCCAGCGCTGTACCTCCAAGGTACATTCGGAGTGTCTCATCGTCGTATCTAATCTTCTCGGTTGAGCCCTTACTGAGGTCAACCATAAGGATAATTCCAGCGTAACCACTAATACCAGCCATAAAACTCACATATTCCAGAGTAGTTGATATTCAAAAAGGGTTTCAATAGAGTTGAAGATTGCGGTCAGGTTCTACGGTATAGCATATGATTATTCAGCGATTAGAGAGTGGAGCCTTGAAATAAAGAATGATGCTGTTGTTATGGATCTTCTAAGAAAGATCGTTGAAGTATTCCCTGCACTAAGAGACCTTGTCTTTGATGAAAAAGGGGTGTATATGGAATATCTCGTGGTTTCAATCAACAATGTTGATATTCTTGGGTTAGACGGAGTGAATACGGTTCTATCTGAGGAAGATATGGTCTTTGTTATGCCCCCTATTGGTGGGGGCTAGATAGCTAAAGTCAGAATATCGAAGTTAAACGCTAACTTTACCAGATAGAGCACGAATACTGCGGCGATGTTCTGAACTGCATACCTGTACAAGTCAGGCTCCTTACGGGAGAGATATAATGCTCCAATTATCGGTGGAGCCGTCAATACGAACCAGAAGGTCCAGTAAACCAGAAACACCGCGTTCACAAGGGAGATAACAGTAAACTGGAGTAATCCCTGCGTCGAAGGAAATAGGGTCTGGGTTACATACAGGATAATTGCTGAGACGATGGAAATTACGGTTAAAATCAGGTTCATCAATGTCCAAGCAGGCAGGACCCTCTTGAATAATGCTTGAATATCCATCAGGGGCAAATACCAGCTGGTTAAATAAAGGGGTTATTGAGCTTCCTGCTCAACTGCCTCGGGGTCGATCCAGCTAAACTTCTTCACCAGAGTATTGCTGTAATAGTTGCGCCAATCATACTCCACCTTCTTACCCCACTCAAGGTAAACACGAGGATCGACATAACTCTTCAAACTGGTGCCCAAGTTGTAATCCTTGGTAAGCTCCTTTGCCTCAATCTGGAGCTCCGTCTTCTCAATGAGTTCCTTATCTTTCTGTTTCCGGTTCTCTATGCGTTCCTTGAGCTTGGCTATAGCATCTCTATGCTTTTCCTTGGTCTCCCTGATGCGTTTCCTGCCATTACTGATGACCTTTTTCTTTGAGGCAATTCGATTCTGCACTCCCTTGGTGGCTCTTCCATCCCGCTCCCTCTCGGCAAGGTCCTGTTTGTACTCCTCAAGCTTTTCCTTATCGACCTTGAGTTTTTCCTCGTAATCTGCGATTCGTTGCTCATATCGGAGATTTGTATCCTGTATACGCTGCTTATAATTGCGAATATTCTCACGCGCACGGACCCTCCTCTCCTTGAGGCGTTCTTTCTGATGCTCCAAGCTTTGCGCCCAAGAAGCAGAGATAGTTCTCTTATGATTACAAGTAACAGCTGCCTCAAGATTCGCTAGAGTAGCAAAATGCTTCTTTACATATTCCGGTGCCTCAGGGTCTACCACGATCTCTTTGAGTTTAGATTCAACCGCATCCGTAGCGTAGCAGGTTCTGAATACCTTTGCAGTGATTCCCTGCATCACCTCATCCAAGAACTCGCTAACCACGCTGCTGTTTACCTCGTCGAAAAGCGTGTTTCCATCACTCTTCTCCATGAACTCTTTGAGGTTCCCTACCACCTTCGCATCAAGCTCGGCGGTCAGAAGTAACCTAACACTGTCCTTACCGAGAAAATCAAAGGTGACCGTTTTATCATCATTGATACAGATGTGTTCTGCTCTAAGGCTTGAGGCTCCAACAGTGTCTGCTTCCTCGTCCTCGTCTTTCTCGTCTCCTACCCTGAACTTCAAGTGATCTATCAAGTAGCATACCGTGGCTGTTTTTCGCCGTTTAATGTCTTCATGAGTCAGGTTTTCATCAATGAATCGCTGGACCCGTGGCAGGTTTTCCTTGAGCTCGATGGCTTTATCGAATTTCTCTATCTCTTTCTTCTGTTTAATAGGACTGCTATCGTGGGGCCAGACATACTTAATCTTACCCGATAGCTTGTCTCTCCACCTCGCGATCCAAATACTCTCAGAGTCCCAGATAACCTCATTCCAGTCGCCCGGAGGAACCTCAGCGTCTGGGCTAAGGTTTAGTTCAATGTCTTCATATCTTGGACCTTCCTTCCATTTTCCCCTGAAGGGGTGCTCGCCTCTGCCCATGAAGATGCTGCTGGGCTCTACCATGTAGTTTCCTAGCTCGCATCTTTCCCCATCGATGGTCGCCCAGCCATATTTCTCCTTATTTTCCTCACGGATTACTTTCCTCTCTTCTCGGAGGCGTTTTTTCTCATCTTTGTCGAGGTTTTTCTTGCGCTCCCGCTCGGCTATAACCATCTTATAGATTGGAGAATAATCAATGTCGCCTGGAAGAACCTTGATCCCCATCAATTCACTGAGATCACTATGAAAATTCTCGGCGAAAACAGGGTCCTCCACATAAGGAGTGCCTATTTTCATAGCCCAAGCTACAATTCTCTCTTCTTCCTCTAGTTTTAGTTGATATTTTTCGCCCTTGATCTTCACTGATAGCCCCTGTGGCTCGTATCTGGGGGGCACCATGACGCCATTGTGATGCATTGAATCCATGTCTTAGCCTCTATGACTTTGACATAATCCGTGGGTTTTTTTAAAGATTTACCAAAGTCCCCCGTAACAGACAACCATAATATCTAGCGGTTACAATCATTTTCTGATGCCGGGAGACAAACCCATACAAAAAGACGAGCTCATCGGTGCTCTGACACTGATTATATTGTTCATCTCAGTTGTGGGGGGTAGAGAAATCGGTAACTATTACGCGAGTTACCAGGAGATGACCAGGCTGAAGGTATTGTTTGAGGTAACCGAGGAAGAACTCTCAAGATACATCACTGGTCTCGTTCAGGGAGAGGAGACTGATCTGGAGGTTGGGTTGATTATTACCGCGCCTGGTGCAAATAATTCTGCTAATATTGTGATTGATACCCCGGATTATGTGGACAGGTGGCTTATTGGGCTCACGGTTAGCCCCGTTGTTGTGAATCAGCCAGAGGCATCCGAGGTAGAGTTGGAGATGTTGATCGAGGATACCGTAGTCGATGAGGCTTTGTATGATTTCCCAAAACAAAAAATCAGCTTCATTAAATTCACTGATCGCACAATGAGCCTCGACATCGAGGATATAGACGATTTTAGCCGAATAGTGGAGGAAGCCTCACAGGAATATGGTGGAGAGATAAAGGTCACCTTCAGGGGAAGGGTCCATATGCATCTATTGTTTCTCGATACATGGCTGCCATTTTCTGTTACACGTTACCCTATTGTGAGGTCGCCTCATCTGGAATATACTGATTCAAGTTGGATGAGCTATACCGAGGGACAGGTAGAAAACATCGCTGTTGATGAGAGCGGCTATGTATTGGTGGAGTTCAGGAACCCAACTAGATTGCATAGCTTGAAAGAGGATGTTACCTGCAATATCTTCAGAGAAGATGAGGTTATTCCCTTCCTGAATATTACGAAGAGGGTTCAGATTCCACCAGATACCAATGGTCAGTATATTTTCCAGTTTACCATATCAGAGCCGGGAAATTACACTTACAACATTGTATCAGGGGATAGGGTTTTAACAAATAATACCCGAGTTTTGTCAGTAGAATAGACAGGCTATTCGTCCATTTTATCTATATCTTTTACCATATTCAATAATTACTGGTGATTCTAGGGGGAGTCAAAGATGCGAGACAGAGAAGAAGATGACAGACTGTCAAGTATTCTGGAGCTTACCTTAGATATTTTTCAACAACTGAACCGAGCCGAGACCCATTCTGATGCTATAGACTGGATTCTTCATGAGATTAAAGATCATATAAGAGTCTCAGCTACTGCGATTCGTCTGGAGGATGATGGAGATTATCCATACTACTTCTTTGATGGTTTTTCAGATACTCACATAGAGATTGAAAATTCCCTGTGTGATGAGAATATGAAAAATGGAACCCCGCTAGCCTGTATGTGTGGGCGAGTAATTCAGGAAAACACTGACTCAAGTCTGCCCTTTTTTACCAAGGGAGGTAGTTTCTGGTCAAATAATACGGATAATCTCCTCAGCGTAGCTACGGTGGAGGAGCTTGGGGGGACCAGAAATGTTTGCAACGCTGAAGGTTATCTATCGGTCGCTTTAATTCCTCTGAAAAGTACCGCTGGAGTGATAGGTCTTCTACAGCTGAATGATGAGCGCCCAGATCGATTTTCTCTTGAAATGATTGAGATTTTAGAGAGGCTTGGTGAGAGTATTGGGATCGCCTTAGCTCGTATTGACGAGGAGGAAGAGAGAAAGGTTCTTGAGAAGGAGAGAGAGCGGCTTCTCTACAATTATCAATTAAGAATAAAGGAGTTAGACACGCTTTATAGAGTAAGTAAGCTCCAAGAGAACCCAGACCTAACGATAGATGATATCTTGAATCTGATAGTAGATCTTCTACCGGATTCAACACAGTATCCAGAGATTGCAGTGACGAGACTCAGTATAGAGGATAAGGTGTATGATTCGAAGGGTTATCAGAGTACACCACATAGATACAGTGCCTTGATTCAGAATTATGGTGCAGTTGTGGGTAAATTGATTATTGGATACCTTGAGGAGAAACCAAAAGAGTATAAGGGTCCATTCTTGGAGGAAGAAGTCAAGCTAGTTAATCTAGTTGCTGAGTCAATCTCAAGGATGCTTGAGCGAAAACAAGCAGGTGATTGGCGTAAGAGTATCGACAAGTACGCCCTGATTTTGAATGATAGCGAGATGAGACACATCACCAAACTGGTGCTTGAGGACATAGCGATAGGTGAGATGGATCGAGAGGAGTATAATATTGATGATCTTCCCGATGGAACTACACAGACTATTGATTCCTATTTGTCTCTACAATACAATCTTGAGCTGAACCGGAATTTGATAATCAAATTACAGAACCTTCTCCGCTCAGACGAACCCATTTAAACACATGTAACATCATATTGGCATGGTTCTACCGGATGATTTGTGCGCCGATTTGGCGTTTATAAATGGAAAAATAGTGACTCTTGATGAAAACGACAAGATATTCAACGCAGTCTCTGTAAAAGACGGGAAAATCCTCAGAGTAGGAACAAATGAGTCCATCATGGAGACGACTGGAAAGATAACACGCATAATGAATCTTGAGGGAAAGGTCGTCCTACCTGGGTTGATAGATAGCCATATGCATCCAGGCGGTAGCTGGGGGGCTTATTTAATCAGGGGAGTAGCTTGTGGTCCGGATTTTTATTCAGTCGATGAGATGTTGTCTGAGATAGAGAAGAAGATAGCAGGGACATCTGTAGGAAACTGGATTCTGGGTTACAGGATGGATGATGTCAAGATGGGGAGATACCCCACGAGGGAGGAACTTGACCAAGTCGCCCCTGAGAATCCGCTATACATCCAACGAAGGGATGGGCATAACGGGGTAGCTAATAGCTTGGCTCTTGAGATAGCGGGAATAACCAAGGATACTCCTGATCCACATCACGGTAAGATAGAAAGAGATGAAGATGGAGAGCCAACAGGACTGCTACGTGAAACAGCCAAAGACCTCGTATATCACAAGATGCCCCCATACAGCTTTGATGAATTCTATCAGGGACTCCAGATTGTATTTGATGAATGCATTAAGCTTGGGTTGACCAGCATCCACGCCAGTATGGTGAGCCCAACCGAGTTCAAGGCAATGCAAGCCCTAAAACGGGAGGGAAGGCTCGGAGTTAGGGTTGCGGTTCATCTTAGTGGTCGAGATGAGGGTATGGTTGAAGGGGCGATCGCTGCTGGTATCGATACGCCTTTTGGTGATGAGTGGCTCAAGATAACCGAGGCGGAGTGGGTGTTTGATACAAGCACCAGTGGAAGAACCGCAGCATACTATGAGCCATATGTGGGTGAACCGGAAAACACTGGTATCCTGCTTTATGATCAAGATGATATCACTGAGCGTGTCTGGCAGACACATAAAGCGGGTATAAGAGTGGGGCTGGACGGTGTCGGTGATAGGGGCATAGACCGTGCACTGGA
>CAZZFH010000049.1:0-10044 GCA_964653295.1 uncultured Candidatus Bathyarchaeia archaeon
CATACATTGAGGGGCTAAACAAAGCCCTCTATGAAGGGTACAATGAATCCGTTTATGATTGGAAGTGGAGAAAAAACCCCAACCGCCTAGGATTCACTCCTATAGCGGTAGTCGAACACATCACTGATGGCCCAGTTGCTTTCAACAGTTTCCTACCCATAGAGATCAGGAGAGGAAAACAGGTATTCAAGGCAATACAAGGCTGTGACGGCTTCGTAGATCGAGAACACCGGCGTCGAGGCTTGTTCCAGCGAACACTGATCTTCCTAGAGCAAGAGAAAGAACGCGTTGATGCAGAGTTCCTGATGGGATTCAACCTCGTGGAAGCAGCAGGTGCTGCACGTAAAGCAGGCTCAGAGCTAGCCTATGATGTGAACAAATGCTTCCTCAAACCAGAGAATATCAAGAAGGGTCTGGGTCAGAGGGTTGAACTGGAACCTATAGATGTGAGACAGCTTCACAGACTGTATATGGGGTGGGCTGAGGAGTCTCGTCTGTATAACCTGAACCGGTCACTGGATTATCTACGCTGGAGAACCCAAGAACATCCCTTTAAGAAGATAGACATTTATGGTGTAAGATTAAGCGGAGACTTCATCGGTTACATTGTCACAGACAAGGTAACAGAAGGCGAGAAAACCACCCTCACTATCAACGACTACAACCCGGGACTCATAAACAAACACCTCGGAGGCATCGTAGAGAACCTAGCAAACCTACACGATGAAGCAACGGTTATCGAGATGGATACCATTCAGGGCGGTGAACGACAGAAAACAGCCATAAGAATAGGCTTCGAGGTTACCCCATGGTACCAGGTAATTATGAAAGCAATGATAGGCACGGAGCAGCGTATGGGAGACATCTACAGGAATGGTTTGAAGCTCAGCCATATCCGAAACTGGCATCTAGCTGAGAGCGACATCTACTAGACTAACGCGACTGGGCTAGGATGTTCTCCCGCTGGAAGAGCCTTAGCCCGAAGCTGAAGACTATGATGTCAACTACTCCAACCACTACAGCCAAGATGATCATCACAGTGCTGCCGAGTACCAAGTATCCCGTTGCCTGCCCGAAGAGTAAAGCCATTACTGGGATTACGAGTAGGGCGCTGAGCTGCTGAGCCTCCCTGAACCCCTTCACCTTACTGGACACGATGACCGAGACCCCGATTCCAAGGAGCGAAATCATCGGCGCCAAGACGAAGATCATTACAAGCCAAGGCACAGTAGGCATGATGTAGGTGCCAAAGCTCTCAACGGTTAGGAAGTCTATGGTTGCAGTGTAGAGTATGAATCCGAGGATTGTTACGCCCATGCCCGGTATGAAGCTCACCAGAATCTTTCCCAGTAGCAGCTCTGAGTCTGTCAACGGTGTAGCTAATAATGCCTCCAAGGTGTTTCTCTCCTTCTCACCCGCGAAGCTGTCTGCTGCTATTACGCTGCTGCTCATCACGGGGATGATTAGGAAGAAGGGTGCGAAGAAGTAGACCAGCATCACATAGGTTGCCTGCTGGGCGGGGGTCAGCTGCATCAGCATCTCCTGTACGTTCAGTGGAAGGTTCTTGGATATGGTTTGGATGAATGCATCTGTGTCCCCCCCTGTGTTGACGTTATCAGGGCTGATTACGCTGATGGCGGGAAGGAAGAACGCGAAGATGACAGGTAGTATTAGCATGGGGAGGAGTACCTCCTTGTTGCGAGATATCTCGATGAAGTCTTTCCTAAATACTAGGATGGCTTTTTCCAGTCTCATTGCTCTTCCTCCATCAACTCAAGATAAGCCTCCTCAAGCGATGTCTCAAGAGGCTTCACAAATCTGATGCCTGCGCCGTGTTCCACAAGCGCCTTGACTAGGCTTGGTGTATCCTGCTCGTCTCTAAGGCTCACGGATATGCTGTTCTCCTCGCTGCTCGCTGTGAGGTTTACCACTGTGGGTAGGCTTCGAACCAGCTCAATGAGATTATTATCCAATTTTGTGAATCCCACCTGAACCTCCTGACCGCTGCTGAAGCGTTTACGGAGGTCTCTTGGAGAGGCTACTGTGATGGGCTTACCCTTATTGATGATCATAACCCTGTCGCAGAGCTTCTCGGCGTCCTCCAGCCTGTGGGTGCAGAGGAGTATGGTCTGGTGCTCGTTCTTGGTTAGCTCCTCCATCAGGTCGCGGATGTCCTTGCTTGACTTGGGGTCCAGACCAGAGGTGGGCTCATCCAAGTAAAGTATCTTTGGGCTGTGAATTAAGGCACGTGCGATAGCCAGTTTCTGCTTCATACCCTTGCTGTATTGGCCTACTGGGTCGGTGCGACGTTCCCAGAGCTGGAAGAAGTCCAGTAGCTCCCGTATCTTGGCCTCTCTTTCTGATTTATCGGTCACGCCATAGGCTTTGGCGAAGAACTCCATGTTCTCCATTGCAGTTAACCGCCCATAGAGGCTGGGGGACTCGGTTAGTATCCCGATGATCTCCCTAACCTTCAAGGCGTCATCCTGCACATCGTATCCAGCTATGGTTGCTCTACCGCCTGTGGGGGCGATCAATGCTGATAACATCCTTATAGTGGTGGTCTTCCCAGCGCCATTAGGGCCCAGCAGTCCAAATATTTCCCCCTCCTCAACATTAAAACTGAGGTTCTCAACAGCCTTGAACCCGTTGAAGCTCTTCACCAGATCAAAAGCCTCTATGCTATACACGTCTCTTCTTCAAACCTGATAGAGTAGATCAGTATAAACAAAGCGGTAGTTAACCTAACTCGGCTTCAACCAATGCAACTGGGTTTCCATTCAGGTAGTAGACTCTTGGTGTTAGAGGGCTCATCCATACAGCCAACTGATAAGGTTCAACACCAGCAATCTCACATAAACTATGAGCATCATTTGCTCCGGTCAAGCTAATCGCTTCGACGATATCACCAGTCTCAGCCTCTGTGCCTGAGAGGTCTATTATGAAGTGATTGATACTTACCCCACCTATTATTGGGCAAATCTTGCCTCCCACACTCACGATACCCTTCTTGCTCAGCTGACGAAGATACCCGTCACTGTACCCCATATGCATGGTGCCCACCTTCATGCGTCTAGGCGCCACAAACGCCCCACCATAAGTCAAGGGAGTACCGGGATCTACCCACTTCACATGCTCCAGACGCCCCTTGAGGCAGAGAGACTGAACGAGAGGCACTCCCTTCTCCCGTGCCTCAGGCATCGGATACCATCCAAAAAGCATGACGCCGGGTCGTACAGCGTCCAAGCTGCTCTCAGATCGAAGAAAAACGCCATGACTGCTTGCTATACTCAGGGTGGGAACAGTTATGCCTCTGTTTTTCAGGGATTCTCTTACTTCTTTGAGGCGTTTGATTTGCTCAAAATCCATATCGTCTTCCAGAAGTGTGCTGAATAATCCATCGACGCGTAAACCCGGGAGCCCGGCGATAAACTCGATAAGCTCCGGGGCTTCTCTCCAGTTGACGCCTACACGCCCCAGCCCTGTATCAATCTTAACCCATACACCAGCGGGCACATCAAGTTCAGACGCAGCTTCACTCAACTTCTCCGCTGACTCCCTATGATAGGTAACCTGTGAGACCCCCTGTTCTACAACCCAGCGATACTGTTCACCGGTGTAGACTGGGTCCAAGTTAATCACCCCACAATCAAGACCAGCCTTTCTGATAGTCCTAGCTTCCCAGAGCTTTGCCACCAAGACCCGTGTAACCCCCTTACTCATGAGATAAGCCGTCACCGGGGCGATCCCATGAGCGTAGGCGTTCTTTTTCAGGCAGGGTATGATCTCAGCGCCGCTGAGTTTCCTCACTTGTTCAAGGTTTTTACCGATGTTATCTAGGTTTACCTCGATCCATGAGCTATACCCTCGGATTCGTCTGGTTATCTCCTCTGAGGGTGGCTGATTTTTAAAGAAGCTTGAGAAGCTCATGATATTTCACCTGTTTATGTGGGGATAAGTTTTAGCCATTATTTTTTATCTGTTTTAACTTGAAATCTTAGAAAATTGTTTATAAAATAATACCTACGCGTGGAGTCTAAGGAGACACGAAAAATGTCCAACACGCATGTTCAAGGTGAGAAATCAGTGAACATACTAAAGAGAATAGCTCCATGGTACTCAATTATAGCTGCCCTGTTCTTCTTCTACGGTTACTACGTGTTGATGTTCAGGCAGAATGTGTTTGAGTCCGTGATGTTCATAGGCGCATATCTGCTATTCATATACGCTTCAGTGTATATGGATGATGAATGGATGCTGCAGAGAGAACAATAGTCTAGACCCATTGGCGCTCTTTGTATAAAGCATAACCAGTCTCCAATGCTTCCCTAATCTGAGACTCAAGCAAGGGGGTCAGCTCCTTGATGTGGAAACAGGATTTCCCCTTTAACAAAGATAACAACTCTGGTTTGAAAAACTCCGCCAACTCGGAGTCAACATACACTGGCATAAAATAGAAACCAATATAGTTGCTTCGGATGACGATAGACGCAAAGAACACTTCTTTCCTCCTGCGACCAGCTATCTCGATATCCTTGAAGCTCCAGAGATCATAGTTACCGGGTTTATCGTTTTTAGGCTTGAGAAGCCCCTCATATTCCTTCAGAATAACCCTCAACTGGTTGAACAATATATCCAGATTATGTTGAGACGCCATGAGAATCCATTCAGAGGGCATA
This sequence comes from uncultured Candidatus Bathyarchaeia archaeon, assembly GCA_964653295.1. Classification (GTDB taxonomy): domain Archaea; phylum Thermoproteota; class Bathyarchaeia; order TCS64; family TCS64; genus RBG-16-57-9. Next base: position 4,680 of record CAZZFH010000049.1, read on the forward strand.
ATATATGCTGAACTAAGTTTTAGAGATAAGGTTTGGTGAGTTAGAGGGGCTTTTCCCACCGATAGAGATCGATTCGCTGGGTGAAACCAGTTAACTCGTATAGCCGGTTGGCTGGTGGGGTATTTGCGGCACCACCTATGTAAAGCAATGTTGGGTTGTATATTCTTAGTCGTCTGAATCCCTCACATAGTAATGCCCGACCGATGCCCATGGAACGATAATCTGGGAGGGTGCCCATAGGCTCCAACTCGGTTACCCTGCTCAGGGAATCCATTCTGAAGGTGCAGAAGGAAACTATCTTGCCTTGCTTATCCACCACAACTAGATCAAGGTCAGGGTTGTAGAAAGAAGCTGAGGCAAGGGTCTCAAGTATCTCCCGGTTAAACCACTCACCATGCCCAAACACTTCCCGTATACAAGTGGCGATCTCATCAAAATCATCAGAGGATACAGACCGAACACTGAAGCCATCCGGTAGCTTATAATCAGGGATGGGTGAGTCAATGTCTCGAATCCGGAATATACCATAGATTCGTCCACGGGTGAAGCCATGCTCTTGGAGCGTTTTTTCTTTCTCGGGGTTTCCCTCCATCTCGATGATCTTGAGCACTGCGTCCTCCTTGCTCCAGTTGGCTCCACTGTATTTCTCTATCCAATTCACCATCTCATCATAGAGCCGGAGATAACGGGGGTGAAGCTGGACAAAATATACGAGAGGCTCTTCAGGGATCACGAGCCCCACTAATTTCCCATTATCCTCCCACAACTGGATACCCGGGTCCATGGACCTGCTGTTATTCTCGAATCTGGGTGGCAGCCAGTTCTCAAGGCTCCCTGTCTCGGTGTAGGTCGCTCTTAGGAACTCCATTACTCTTATGTGATCGTTTTCATTGTGGTATGCCCTGGATTCTACTACCATGGATACAAGAATACCCATCACCAATATCCATTTTATGGGTATAAAGCCGGTTCAAACGTCGTCGTGTCAGGATGTGGTTCGGGATCTACGGTGAGTGGTGGTTACTTTTGGGCGTATAGCTCGATGTAGCCACATTCGAGGCATCTTCTGCCCGTCACCGCCATAGTGCGTACTTCTTCACTCTTTATCAGGAAGCCTGTCTTCTCTCCCGTCTTCTCACGCCATTTGATGCGTTCTTCTTGCCTCATACCGACGCCCTCCAGATTCATCCCGGGCATGGATGACATCATACCGCTCATCGCTGGGTTGATCAATGGGGCATCGACGTCTATGTACGCTTCTCCTTGGATCATCTCTCCGCCGCATTTAGGACATTCACTCATTGTAGGATTCTCACCAGTTGTGGTTTACTGATCATCTGGCTTGATACAAATGATTTGCGGATACGAAAGAGCATCGTTATATGCTCTGGATTCTACTACCATGAATACAAGAATACCCATCTCCAATATCCATTTTACGAAAGGGGGGGGAGGGGGGTCAACCAATCCCAGCCACAAAACAGGCTCCAAGCCATAAACCAGCCCCAGAAAGGCTTCTTTATGATCTTGATATATGACAAAAAGCGATCTGGTAACGGTAAAACAGTGACAAAAAACGCGTTGGTAACAACAATATACAGGCTACATGGAGACACGAGTAGATCTTTAAAACAGTTAAAACTCTGGCTGCCACATATAAAACCGTGAAGATTACAAGAAGAAGAATCCTACTCTATTCAACCTTAGTAATAATTGCCGCCGTTTTGGGATTCACGGTTTGGGCATATACTCCGCTGGGGCCAAGCCAAAAAGCAATAGATTCACTTGTGGACAGCGAAACAGTATCAATCACACAGGGAAAAAACATAATCTTCCATCCATCAGAACCCATGGATACTGGAATAATTATTTATCAAGGAGGCCATGTGGACCCAAGGTCATATTCCGTGTTAGCACATGGACTAGCAGAAAAAGGATATACTGTGTTTATCCCTAAAATGCCCTTCAACCTAGCGGTATTAGATAAAAATGCAGCCATAAGGATAATCAACGAGACCCCAGAGATTGACAAGTGGGTATTAGTAGGGCATTCTCTTGGAGGCGCTATGGCTGCAAGTCTCGTTTATGATGAACCTGATGAATTTCAAGGGTTAGTACTTTTAGCAGCATATCCACCGGAAAACAACGATTTATCATCCTATGAGATAAAAGTGACAACAATATATGGCTCAAATGACAAAGTTGCATCACCGACTGAGATCGAGGAATCATTTAGTCTCCTCCCTCCAGAGTCAAGAAAAGTATTGATTGATGGAGGAAACCACGCTCAATTCGGGTACTATGGGAAACAAGATGGTGATGGGATTGCCACAATCACCCCTGAAGAACAACTCAGAATAGTACTAGACGAAATCCAGCATATAGTATAATAATATCGAATATTGTGGGAAATTCAACCAGCTTGTTAAGTGAGAAGGCTCATCTGATATTTTAATATCCATTATTTAATTGATGATTGGTGGGTCCTCGTTAAGCTTAAGCCAATTGGGGGCTACTGGTGATCATATGAGTCTCAGAACCTACCTTGAACTACTACAGAAAACACTACCAGAACAATACATATCAGTTAAAGAGGAAGTAGACTGGCGCTACGGATTAACTGCCTATGTTGCTGAGTTGGAGCAAAAACTGGGAAACCCAGCCATTTTATTTGAGAAAGTAAAGGATTACAAAACACCTGTTCTCATGAATCTTTTTGGATCAGTAGTCAGAATAAGCCTTGGAATAGGCGAACATCCAGCAGTTCATAGCAGACTGGGCTTCTATGATGAGTGGAATAGGCTCTTCAAAAACGATGTTAAACCAGTGACCGTGAAAAATGGACCCGTGAAGGAAACCAAGCTTCTAGGTGGAGATGTTGACCTCAACCTACTTCCCATACCAAGATTCTATGAACAGGATGGGGGAAGATACGTAACAGCAGGACTCTTCTTGGCGAGAAACCCCGACAACTGGGAGGAGATGAACCTCAGCTTCGTCAGAATGCACCTCCAAAGCAAGAATAACTTCGGAATCAGCTTCCACAGCAGAGGACACATGTGGCAATACTTTGAAAAAGCAAAGGCAGCGGGTGAGCCCCTGGAAGCAGCAGTCATTATTGGAGCCCATCCATCACTCTATCTGGCTGCCGCTGCGAAAATAACAGACGAATACAGTAAATCAGGAGCACTGACAGGAAAAGCAGTCAAGCTAGTTAATTGTGAGACTGTAGACCTCCAAGTGCCTGCGGATTCAGAGATCGTGTTAGAAGGCAAAGTATTGCTGGATGAGATGGATGAAGGCCCATTCACAGAATACACAGGATATATCAGCGGACGGTCCACGAGAAACCACTTCAAAGTATCAGGGATACTCAAGAGACGAGACGCATTATTCATGGCGGTTGCACCAAACAACTCAGCAGAGCACCTGTTATTGAGCGGTTTACCAAAGCAAGCGCGTATCTCAAGAGCGGTAATCGATTTTACACACCTCCCAGCAGTGGAAGATATCAACTGGCCTGTATGGGCTACACATTTCGCTTGTTTCATAAGCCTCAGAGAAAACATATCAGGCCAAGGATTAGCGAAACAGATGGGAACCCTCCTCTTGGGGCTGGACCATTACGTAAAACTAGTAGCCGTACTACCACATGGCACCGATCTAGCTGACCCTGCGGAGATACTTGGAACCATAGCAGAAAGATGTGATTTCAAAACAGGCTCAGGCATAGATACATTGGGCAAAGTCTACAGCCACCTACTCGACCCCTCCTCAAGAAACCCCGGGCTCAGCTCAAAGATGATAATAGACGCCACAGGACCAATACTGAATCAAGGAAACGGAGACCTAGAGAAAATAAGAAAGATACCCATGATCAAAAAGGCAGGTTACCCATACAAAGATAATGGAACCCTGTGCGTATTGACGCCAAAGGAGAAAGCCATGGGATATGATTGGGCACTAGGCGCAGATGCTCTATCAGGGTCTCGGTTAATCATTCTCGTCGATGATGATATTGATGTTGAAGATGGTAGGCAAGTCTTGTGGGCAGTAGCTACAAGGCTACAACCCCTCGAGAAGAGCCTCTGCCGTGATGGCAGGCTTATATTGGATGCCAGAAAAGGAGAGGGATGGACAGCTCAAAGAGCCACTCTTCCATTCAATTAACCCATATTGATCGCTAAAGGGATGAGGCAATAAAACACAAAGATACAGGCATCGAAAGGCGCCATCAGGTTCCCACTTGACCAGTCTATCCCATATGATATAATCAAACGGATTGTAGAGTTCAGGGTCAAGGAAGCCTTGGAGAAAAAAATAGGCGCCTAATGGAATGTAATAGATTCTCTTATTATCACCCACCACAATGTCTCAAAGGATGGAAAATGGAGTTCAAAACAGTCGTAGAGAATCGTAGAAGCATACGAAAATACAAGAACAAACCAGTACCCCAAGAAAAAATCATAAAGATACTGGAAGCAGCCAGGATCGCCCCCTCAGCCAGCAACCGTCAACCATGGCACTTCATAGTAGTCCAGAACAAGGAGACCATAAAGAAACTGGCAAAACAGGATTGGGCTGCACATGCTCCAGCCATGATAGTGTGTCTCGCTGATGTCGAGGAGTCACCAAACTGGTGCCTCAATGACCTCGGGATAGCCGTAGAGCATATGGTTCTTACTGCATGGGACCTAGGTCTCGGCACATGCTGGATGGGGCAATCAAACAGGGAAGACCTATTGAAGGAATTACTGGGTATCCCTGACAAGTATAGACCAGTCGTCTTGATTACACTCGGAGAAGCAGATGAATCACCGGCCGCTAAACAACGTAAGAGCCTTGATTCTATTGTTAGCTGGGAGAAATACAGCTAATACCTCTTTGAGGTAACCCCTCATGAGATGATGAGAAATCAATACCCATGCAAAAATGTGGAACCCATCAAAAAACAACTCTCCCTAAATAATATTTTACAAAAATCACTTCTCTTAACTTGATAATACTGCAGAAAATTCAACCTACCCTGTTACATGAAACAAGAAACCTAGCTCACGCTAGGTCAAATTGCTGTATGAAAATACGATGGCAACCATGTACGGCTCCGAATTCTCCTATGAGAACAGATATTAAACTTCTTATGCTGGTGTTTTTGAGCTATTGGGGAATGTAGGCTGAATACCTCGACCAAAGTCTTGGCACGTACACCTCATTTCCATCAAACCGGTCTTCTACCGGAGCTCTCCAACCCGAAGGTACGGATGTCTCTTTTTGGGAGGAGCTTCGAGCTTAGATGCTTTCAGCTCTTATCTAACGCGGCGTAGCTACCCGGCGGTGCCTTATCAGACAACCGGTTCACCAGAGG
>CAZZFH010000050.1:0-9840 GCA_964653295.1 uncultured Candidatus Bathyarchaeia archaeon
TTTCCCTTGGGCTCCCATTCAGGTGATTCTACTCCTTCCTCAAGCTTGGTTAATTGTCTGGCCTCTCCACCATCAACTGGGATGATGTAGATCTGGGGTTTCTTTTTCTCCCCATCATTGTCTGGTGGGGTTGACGTGAACATGATGTGTTTTCCGTCTGGGCTCCAGCTGGGGTTCTTATCTTTTCCTCTTCCCCCTGTGAACTGGTATGGTTTGCCCTTCTCGGTGTCAACCATCCAGAGGTTATTTACATAGGTGTCTTCCTCGGTGTCCATCTCAGTGTGGACGAAAACAATCTTGCTGCCGTCTGGTGATATCCTTGGGGAACTAACGATCTTGATCTCTCCAAGGTCCTTTATCTCCACTTTATTCTTTTCAGGCATATCTTGTCCAAGATGAGTATTTCATATGCAGATAAAAAACAAGTGCTAGAACCGTTTTCGTTTCGCTGGGTATGACTGGAATGGTGTTCGGGGCTCTAAGTTCACCCAATCCGAATCGGAGAGCACTCCTTTGAGGGTTCTTAGCACATCATAGGTTATCCACCGTGAAGCCTGTGGATTGGTGTATTCCCAGAACCCGTATTCACTTTGCTGCTCCCTGATGAAATTAACGAGGTCGCTTACCCGTTGGTCATTGGTTGATGCCCCCACACGGGTTAGGAGCTTTAATACGTGGGCGACATCAAACCGCGCATAATATGTGATAAACCCAGCAGATGGCTCAGCCCCAATAATGCGGGCTATCTCAAATCCCAGATAATACCTCTCACGTGTCTCCCTGCCAAGTAGGTGGTCCATTGCTCGCCTTGTATCACTACTCTTTCTTCTCTCTGGGTGCATGCTGAGACAAGTTATTGCAGCGGTAGTATTGCTTCTGCATCCCCATCTGCTGTGGGGTAGCCTTCTGTAGCCAGCCACATACCCATATACATCTCCTGCTACCCCTGTGGGCCAAGCACCATCTGGAAGCTGCTGCTCTAGTAGCCAATCAAAGGCTTGTTCACTTCGTGGGTCTTCAGAGTATCCCGCTGTTACCAGTCCTCTTAGGGGTAAGCTGGTCTGGAGACTCATCACATCATAGCCATCTGCTCCATCGGAATCCACCTTATAGTTGCCTAGGGGCCATGAGCCATCCTTCTCTTGTTGGCTGTAGAGGTATTCTGCTGCCTTGGCGACTGCTGGGTGATCGAGTTCCATGTATCCTAGACGTGTGAGGGCTTGGGATGTGGTCTGTATCTTGCCTTGGGGCGCGTTTCCTGTTATGCTGTCTGGGCTCCATGACCCATCTGGGTTCTGGGAGGTTAGTAACTGCTTGATTATAGGGTCTTGGTGTCTGATGTTTTCCAGTTCTTTAGCTTCGTCTGGTTCATCTAGCAGGTGTTTGAGTACAAGATATCGTAGGTTAGGGGATGGATCTGATAACAACAGGGGTGTCCAGCTCATATCGATTCCTCCATAAGTCTCTCAATATATGGTCCAGTAGGGGTATCATGCAGTTCACTTGGTGGACCCGAGGCTATTACATGTCCACCGTTTTCCCCTCCTTCGGGTCCCAGTTCTATCAACCAGTCGCACTGAGCTAATAAGCTGGGGTGATGCTCGACGACCAGAACCGAGTTTTCCTCATCCACCAATCTTTGAAGGACCTCACAGAGACGAGCCACATCATCCATATGTTGCCCCAATGTGGGTTCATCAAGTATGTAGAGGGTCCCCTTGCTGCTCTTCTTGGATAGCTCTGCGGCTATCCTTAGTCTCTGGGCTTCTCCCCCTGATAGACTGTACCCGGGTTGATGAAGTACAAGATAGCCTAGTCCAACGTCCATTGCTGCTTTTAGGGGCTCAGCGACAGCTGGCTCGTCTTTGAATAGCTCATAGACCTCTTGGATGGTGAGTTGATTAAGCTCAGGCAGGGAGTAGCCGTGGAGCCTTACATCCCACGCCTCAGGACTGTATCCTGTTCCATGGCATGTCTCACACTCCGTGTAGATGTCTGGGAGGAACCCCATATCTATGCGCGTTGTCCCTGAGCCCCTGCAGACGCTGCATTTCCTGCCCAGTTTCTTCTCATCCAAGCCAAGACTATAGGCATCAGGGCTCTCTGCAAATAATCTTACAAGTCTCGTATCTACTCTCAGGAACCTCGCTGGGCTCCGTATTCCTTTTCGCGTCTGGTCTATTATCTGGGTCTTATTGGGCTTGTTTGTGATGGAGTCATGCTCTCCGGGGTCCAATGGCTCTTTGGCTACGCTGGTCGTGTGTTTAACAGGATCAAGCACCCGACCGAGGGTGTCAATTATCAGAGTACTTTTTCCGCTTCCCGAGACACCGCAGACCCCAACAAGGACCCCAAGCGGTATTTTCACTGTTTCTCCTTTGAGGTTGTTTTCTCTTGCTCCTTGGATGGTCATCCATTTTCTCGGTTTTCTGTTTCTCGGGGCTACTTTCTTGTTTTGTTCTCTCAGCCAAAGTCCGGTGATTGAGTCTGTTTTCTTTATCTCATCTGGTGAGCCTTCTGCAACAATCTCCCCACCCATGGCTCCGGGCCCCGGGCCCATATCGATGATATGATCAGCCCTCTCGATGATCTCCAAATCATGCTCAACAACAATTACCGTATTACCCTCATTCCGCAGCTCAGCCAAGGCATCAAACATGGCGTTTACCTCCCTTGGGTGGAGCCCCCTGCTAGGCTCATCAAGCAATACAGTGAGGTTAGTAATCTCGCTCCCCAGTAGCCCAGCGAGTTTAACCCTCTGAGCCTCACCAGCACTGAGAGAAGCAGCAACTCTACCCAGATGTAGATAGCCTAGTCCTACTTTGTTTAGAAACTCTAGGCGACGCTGGCATGTTTTTAGGTTTGATTCCGCGGGGTGGTTCACCGGGGCTTCGACTTGGTTTATGATGTCCTTGAGCTTGCTGAGTGACATGTTGTTGAGTTCATGGATGTTGTAGCCTTGGAGCTTGACTGCAAGATATTCTGGTTTCAGTCTTGCGCCTTTACAGGTTGGACACTGGACGGTGTCTGTATAGGTGCCTCCTACATCCCAGTCCCTGACCCATCCATAGAACCCGGGGAAATCAACTGTCCGGGTGCTGATTCTCCCTGATCTGCTATGAAATGTGACCTCCAAGGGCTCCGGGTCACCAGTATAGAACATCTGCCTAACCTCCTCTGGCACATCTTTCCATGGGGTAGTCGCTGGATCAAACCCGTGACGAGCTGCGAAAGCCTGTACAATATAATAGCCATTGTTTCCGGGTTGACAGAGGTATCCTTTGGGGAAGAATCCGGGGCTGTGCATCGCTCCGCCACAGAGGGGTTTCATTGGATCAGTGATGAGCTTATCCGGGTTAGGTCTTATCAGGCTTCCAACCCCGTTGCATGTGGGGCAGGCAGCCCTGTATGTGTTAGGGTCGAACCTGTTTGATGGTGCTATTGTTGCCGTTGTTTCGCAGCTTGGGCATCTCCAAGTGTTTTCCCTTGTCATCTCTAAGCCGCAATTGGTGCAGTTTCTGGTGCCCAATGTGGATAGCAGTGCTGCTAGGTGGAACTCTATCTCTGTGGCCGCACCAACAGTATTGCGTCTACTATAGAACTTTCTATCAGGGGTTATGGTTACAGTTACCCCGAGCCCAGACACCTCGTCTACTGGTGCTTCTGGACCTTCCCTTGTACCCTGCCGTTCATACATGCTCAGGGTCTCAAGGTATCTTCGTCTCGCCTCTGCTTCCAAGGTGTCTGTGACTAGGCTGCTCTTTCCGCTTCCAGAGACCCCTGTTACTACTGTGATCTTGGCTTTGGGGAACTCTGCGTCTATGTTTTTGAGGTTGTGGGCTCTAGCTCCCTTTACAGTGATTTTTTGGTGGGTTGACTCTTGGACCTCTTGATGCCCTATTGGTTTGATCTCGTCTTCTTCTAGGAGGGCTCTCGCTGTGAGTGAGTCCAAGCAACCTGTGAGCCCCTCTTCAGACCCCATGTAGACTACTTCACCCCCCTTGGGGCCTGCCCCGGGACCTAGATCGATGACCCAGTCCGATGCGCGTATTATATCCGTATTATGCTCAACTATCAGAGCGGTCGCGCCCCTTGTCACAAGATTGTCTAATACCTTCAATAATCCGTTGATATCCTGTGGGTGGAGACCCGTTGATGGCTCATCGAGAACAATCAGCCGATCATCCAGCTTTCCCCCTCCAAGATACTTGGCGAGTTTGATGCGCTGCGCCTCTCCCCCTGATAATGTGGGGCTAGGCTGTCCCAGTGATAGATATCCGAGCCCAATATCTTCAAGAGCCTTAAGGAGCCTGAGGGCTTTCATTCTATGGTTCTTTGCTAGCTTGGTCTTTCTGAGCAATCCATGGGCTTCCTCGATGCTCAGGTCATAGAAATCAGCGACGCTGAGGCTCTTATCACCGATCTGGATTTTTGCTTCTAACACCTCGTCGCTATATCTTCGTCCTCCACAATCGCTGCATGTGATCCATGTACTGGGGAGGTAACGCATCTTGATCTCCAGTGCCCCCATTCCTTTGCATGTGGGGCAGGCACCTTCTGGTCTATTGAAGCTGAAGTGGCTATGTGTTAACCCTGTTTTTGCAGCGTAGTGGTCTCTGATTATGTCGCTGAGCTTGGTGTATGTTGCTGGAGTGCTTCTGGGGTTTCTACCGATGGGGCTCTGATCCACCAAGATTGGCTTCAGGTTGCACATTATTTCTCTGCATCCTACTGGCTCCCCTGCTCGCAGAGACTCTACCAAAACGTCTTCTATCAGAGTGCTCTTACCGCTCCCACTCACCCCAGTAACCGTAGTAAGGCGTCCAACCGGAATATCTACCTCAATATTCCTCAGATTATGAGCATAGGCTCCCTTTATCCTGATGAATTCATGGGGAGGTGACCGCTTTTTACCCGTCTGAACCCGTTCCCTGAAACTGAAATATCTACCAGTCGCGGTATCTGTTTCCCAGAGCTGGCTCGGTGTCCCAGTGAACATTATCTCTCCTCCATTGGCTCCAGCTCCGGGTCCAATGTCCACGGCGTGATCAGCCAACGCTGCGGCAACCCTATCATGCTCAACAAATACAACTGGACCCTTTAACTCCCTGAAGGCTGGTACCAGTCTGGTTACATCATGGGGGTGCTGCCCGATGGTAGGCTCATCCAAGACATGCAGTACATCTTCGAGGCTACTGGTGAGGGAGACCGCTAGTCTTACTCTTTGGCTCTCGCCCCTTGATAGGCTTGGACTAGGTCTGTTTAGGTTGATGTATCCGAGACCGACTTTTCTCAGGTTCTCAAGGCGTTTGAGTATCTCTTGATATAATCGCTCTGACTGTGCCCTGAGTGGGCTCTCCTTGAACACATCATAGGCAGTATCAACATCCAGCCTCTGGATATCATCGATATTGTAACCCATCCATGTGACGCTTGCAGCTGTCTGGCTCATTGGGTTATGAAAGTCCTTGGGCTCTAGCTCTTTGAACCATTCCCCGCAGCTGCTGCAGACCCTTGCGGTTGAGAAGCTCTGGATGTCTTTCTCTGTTTTGATGGTGATAACTGTGCTACCCAGTGCCCTTGCCTGTTGTACTTTCTCCCTGATGATCTTTCTGGGGCTCTCTTTTTCAAGTTCTCCTAATATGAGGGTAATATTGTGATGCTTCTTTGGATCAAGGCTCTCTCCAGAGTAGGCTTGATTATCTACTATGAGGGCGTCTCCAAACTCTTTCTCCAATAGCTTCAAGAGACTGCTATGGCTCCCAACAGCGGCTCTAACGAGGGGAATACTGATCCTCACCGCGCTGTCCCTGTTGGAATGAACTATCTGGGCGACTATCTCATCCTCAGATAACACACTAATAGACGCGCCACAACTCGGGCAAACCCTTGCACCAAAATGAGCAAACAATAGCCTAAGAAAGGGATGCAATCCAGATGCAGTCGCCAGAGTACTGTTAGGGTTTCTATTAAGCAGGTTCTGACCCACAGCCACAGCAGGACCAATGCCTGTTATACTATCTACTTGAGCCGGTGCAAGACGCTGACCCCCAGAGCCAAACTGGAAAACTTCCTCGAATCTTCGACGGGCTTCATGATACAGGGTCTCGAATACCAAGCTAGTCTTTCCACTGCCTGATACGCCTGTTACCACTGTGAGACCGGGGCCTATCTCTATGTCCACTGATTTGAGGTTGTTCTCCCGGGCCCCCTTGACCCTGATACTCATTATAATCTCTGGATCGGGTTTAGGGTATTTGAAACATAGGGACTATTTGCCCATACCATGCCTCTCAAGGACCGCTAATGTCTCTTCTATGGGTAGACCATACCTGATGTTGCCCTGATATCCCTGCGTGGTCTCTGCCTTGAACAATGCGTTGAGCACTGCTTCCTCAGTCGCCTCCACTACTCCCTTGTAGAGTGGGCTCAGAAAACCATCCCCCACAAGCGAATCCCCTATTGACTCAGCGAAATCCCTTCGACTTAGCTTACTCGTTGAGAAGGCGATGCTATAGTCCCCGCTCCCATTGCTGCTGAAAGAACCTGTCCTAGCCAGTCCCAGCATGGTGCGTTTAGCTAGTTTCCAGAGGTGCCTAGACTCTAACTCCACATCAGTGCCCACTATCATCATTATGCTATTTCCCGGGCTCTTCTCCGGTTCTACTGGTAGCTTGACTTCTCTACCAACAGGGGCTCCAAGCACCATGAGGTCTTCTTTTCTACCACAGTTAAGCTGAACAAGTACACCTACGGTTGCTTTGCCTACTTTTCTCGATGAGGTTCCTATTCCCCCCTTGAACCCGTACCCAGTCATTGGAGTACCTGCGCCTACAGCGCCCTCAGCAACAGGACCATTGCATTGTAACGCATCATCAATCGCTTCAAAGACCTCTTCCTTGCCTATTCGCCTATTCTGGTTATCGGTGAGGTAGCCACCGTTGGTCTCACCTACCACAGAGTTGAGGCTTCTTGGCGTATACCCTAGCTTCTCAGGAAAGTAATCAATCAACGCATCAGCGACCTTGAATGTGTTCAGGGTCTCTGTGAGCATAATTGGGGTCTCAATGTTCCCATCGTTAACTATCTGGCTCAACCCAACAGACTTACCGTACCCATTGAATACATCAACAGCCGCTGCGACTTTTTCCTCGTACAAGTTTCCCCTATGAGGGGTAATAGCTGTGACACCTGTCCTGATATCTTCGCCCTCGATAACCGTACAATGACCCACACCAACGCCATCCACATCAGCAATCGTGTTAAATCTTCCAGTCGGTAGCATTCCCGGCTTCAAACCATACTCCCTGACTCTTCCCCTTGCCATGCATCAAACACCATTTCTGGGGCATTAAATTATTCCATGGAATTATAACGTGGCTCACATTATCTTGATACATGAGCGGCAGGGAGTGGTTCATCGAACGATACAGGGCATTGGGCTCGATGCTATCTGGTGATGAGAAAACTCCCCAAGCCATCAGGATCAATCCATTAAAGACCACAGACGCTGAGCTTATCCCTATCTTATCATGGCAAGGCGTGAAACTTGAGAAGATACCTTACTTGGACTATGGCTACAAGGCCATAGAATCACCCTTTAGTCTGGGTGCAAGCATCGAATACCTCCTAGGATTGTACTCGTTGCAGGAGACAGCCAGCCAGTATCCCACACAGGCTCTAGCACCATCCCCCACAGACAAAGTATTAGACATGGCTTCAGCACCCGGCGGTAAAACCACACAAGCAGCAGCCTACATGCAGAACAAAGGAGTAATAGTAGCCATCGATATCAACCGAAGCCGATTGTATGCAACGGAGAACAACGTTGAAAGATGCGGGGTCACAAACACCAGCATCCACCACCTTGATGCGTTGAGCCTCCCGGACCAACCTGCCTTCTCCAAAATACTACTGGACGCTCCATGCTCGGGTAACTACACGACAGACTCACATTGGTTCAAAAAACGCACAGAACAAGACATAGAACGCAACGCAGAACTACAGAAACGGCTTCTCACCAAAGCCATCAATCTGCTTGAATCTGGTGGAACCTTGGTCTACTCTACTTGTAGTCTTGAGCCCGAGGAGAACGAGTTTAACCTCCAGTGGCTCCTGGAGAACCATAAGGTTGAGCTTAAACCGTTGGATGGTCCAGGCTCCCCAGCCCTAGTATCGATATTTGATGCAACTCTAGATGAACAAATCAGCTACTGTAGGCGTTTCTGGCCAGACCAGACGGGAACACAGGGCTTCTTCGTGGCCAAGGTGGTGAAGCAATGAGGTTGATGAGACGCTTCCTCCGGGATATTGGCTCCAAGTACACCCCAGATGAAGTGATTAATATCAACAATAAACGATTCACATCAACAGCGAAACCCCCCTTGGAACTCCCAGAACAGGTCTACACTGGAACATATCTTGGCCAGAACCGGCAACACTTCGAACCTAGCAGCATCCTTTTACAGATGCTCGCTCAGGAACCCGACACACATAAGGTCTATTTGGATCGAGATACTGCTTGGCTCTTCGTTGTGGGAAAGGACATCTTTGATGAGAATATCCTTGATCGCTCTGATGGTGTACACTTGGGCGGATACTGTCTGGTAATGTTCGGCGAGCAATGCATAGGCTACGGACGCTATGAGACAAGCCTCGATCTGAGGGTTGTGAAAAACCTATTCGACTTGGGTGATTTCCTGAGACGGGAACAGGAATAGAGTTTTATCGGGTTTGAGCCACTCATAGGGTATGAGCATTTATAGCAGATACGGCGCGAAACGCGTCGTTAACGCGGCATTTCATCTTACACGGCTTGGGGGTAGCACCCTCACACCAAAGGTACAGGCAGCCATGGATGAGGCAAACAAATCCTATGTCTATATGTGGGATCTCATCGAGAAGGGTGGAGAACATATCGCCAAGGAGATTAACGCACCCGGAGCTTGGATAACAAGCGGGGCGTTCAACGCACTGGTATTGGCAGCGGCAGCCTGCATAGTGGGTAAAGATCCTGAGGCTATGAGGAAACTGCCTCACACAGAGGGGATGAAGAACGAGTTCATCATCCAGCGCAGCGCTAGGCTACTGGTCTATGACAGGAGCATGGAGGTAGCTGGAGGTAAATTTGTGTTCGTCGGTGATGAGCGGTGGGGTTGTTCCCCTGAGCAGCTTGAGGCTGCGATAACCGAGAAGACTGCTGGTATCCACTATGCTTACCCTGCTATGGGGAATCCGTTTATATGTCCCCTTGAGAAGGTGCTTGAGATCGGGAAGCGTCATGGTGTTCCTGTTATCGTTGATGCTGCTGGTATGACCTATCCGAAAGATGTGCAGTCAAAGTTCATGGAGATGGGGTGTGATCTCGTCGCTGTTGGCGGGAAATATGTTGGAGGACCAAACAGCACAGGCTACATCTATGGTAGAAAGGACCTAATCGAAGCCATAGCCCTTCACAGCTTCATTGGAGCCGAGGCTGGACCAGATGAGAAGGCTGGTTTCTATAGGAGCCTTGGGAGGGGCTACAAGCTTGATCGTCAGGAGATCATTGGGTTGCTCGTGGCTTTTGATGAATGGATGGAGATGGATCACGATAAGATACGTTTCCAGCCAGCTTGGGAGAAGGTAAAATACATCGAGAAGGGCATCAAGGACCTTCCGGGTCTCAAGAGTGCTCGCATGGAGTATTTCCCCAAGTCAGGTAAAGGCACAGGATACCATACAATTGGTTTGAGGATAATCTTCGATGACCTTGGAGTAACCGAGACCAACGCCCTCATCAGGCGTATGCGTGAGGGTGACCCCGAGGTGTGGATGCGAAACTGGGGCAGCAGCAACGAC